>CAYTZS010000020.1:0-28007 GCA_964442355.1 uncultured Saprospiraceae bacterium
CCTGCGAACATTGCGGTCGTATCCTTGTTGACAGCCACATCCTCGAAGTGGCCGAAGACCTCGTCGAGGCTGAAGATTAATTTACCGGCCAACGGTTTACGGCTACGGAGCCACAAAAAAAGCCCCTTGAGAATACTCATGGGGCTTTTTTGCAACCAAAACACCTGTTCGCTGATTACCTTGGCTGTTCAACAAAAACGTCCATCGTTCAACATGCCCAACCTTCGACTCCGCCTGCTATCCTACGTCATTATGGCCTACATGCTGATGGCGTTTGCTTGGTGGTCCATGCTGTTGTTCACCAAAAACCGGGACGCATTTTACGCCAAAAGAGACCTGCTCAAAATCGGCATGATAGCCGAGGGCAGGGTAAAAAGCAATGCGGAATTTGAGCAAACCGCTGATTTTCAAGAACTTTCGGAAAAGTACGAGCGGCAAGAGTACATGATTTTTGGTGAGGCGATGGTATTTGTGCTCACCTTGCTGGCGGGCATTTGGTTCATCAACCAAGGCTACCAAAAAGAGGTGCGAGCCAACCAGCAGCGCCGCAATTTCCTGCTCTCCATCACGCACGAGCTGAAGTCGCCCATCTCTTCTATCCGGCTGGTGCTGGAGACGCTGCTTCGGCGAGAACTGCCCAAAGAGAAGGCCAATCAGCTTGCCACCAGCGCCCTTCGGGAAAACGAGCGCCTGCACGAACTGGTGGAAAACCTGCTCCTCTCCGCCAAGCTCGAAACGGCCTACCAGCCCCATTTCGAGGACTTGGATTTGGCAGCCCTGCTCGAAGACCTGATGGCGAAGCTCGCCGACCGCCACCCTGATGCAGTGGTTGCACTCGAAAAAGCGGATGACTTCCCGATAGTAAAATTGGACAAACAGGGCATTCTTTCCATCGCCAACAACCTGCTAGAAAATGCCATTAAGTACGCAGATGGGAGGCCGGAAATCGAGGTGTCGTTGACGCATGACGACAAAAACGTGACAATGGAGTTTGCGGACAAGGGCCTCGGCATCTCCGAGAAGGAAAAAAAGCGCATTTTTGAAAAATTCTACCGCATCGGCAGTGAAGAAACCCGGCAAACAAAAGGCACTGGTCTTGGTTTATTCATCGTCGAGCAAATCGTGAAGGCCCACAACGGCCGGATTCAGGTGCTGGACAACCAGCCAAAAGGCACAGTTTTTAGAATCATCATACCGATGGACGATGCACGATAGGCGCTGTTTCAAGCCCACAGTTCATCGTTCGCTGAACACCGAAATATGCGAGTTCTACTAGTCGAAGACGAAGAAAACATCCGGGATGTCGTGAAGCTGAACCTCGAATTGGAGGGCTTCGAGGTCATGGCCACGGGCAAGGGCTGGGACGGTCTGAAGCTATTCCGGGAGCAACATTTTGACCTCATCATCCTCGACGTGATGTTGCCGGAAATCAGCGGGTTCGAGATTTGCGAGCAAATCCGATTGACGAACATGGAAGTGCCCGTCATCTTCCTCACCGCCAAGGATGGCTCCCAAGACCGAATCGCTGGGCTGAAACGAGGCGCCGACGACTACCTCACCAAGCCATTTCACCTCGAAGAACTGCTACTGCGGGTCAACAACCTCATCCGCCGCACCAGCAAAGCTGCCGAAAACACACCGGAAATCGTCCAATTTGGCAATAACAAGGTCAACTTCCGAACCTTTGAGGCTGTTGGCGTTGATGGCCCGTTTGTGCTGACGAAGAAGGAAGCCATGTTGCTCAAGCTGCTCATTGACCGAAAAAACGAGGTCGTATCCCGCAACCAAATCCTGCAATCGGTCTGGGGCTACGACGTTTATCCGTCCACCCGTACTATTGACAATTTCATCCTTTCGTTCCGTAAATATTTCGAGGAAGACCAGCGAAACCCCGTTTTTTTCCACTCGGTGAGGGGGGTGGGGTATAAGTTTAATGGATAGGTAGGAAATTGAGAATGGAAAATTGAGAATGGAAAATGCGGGAGACTACTCCATTCTCCATTTTCAATTCTTCAATGGCATTTGAAATAATCGAACGGCTCCAAGCACTCTCGGCACTGGTAGAGCGCCTTGCATGCGGTGGAGCCAAACTGGCTCACCAATTTCGTGTTCGCAGACCCACAATGGGGGCATTCAACCTCTGTATTTTCACCCAACAACGATAATTTGCTGGCACTCCCAACGGGCGGTGCGATGCCGTAGGCTTTGAGTTTGGCCTTGCCAGATTCGGTGAGCCAGTCCGTCGTCCAAGCGGGGCTGAGCACGGTGGTGATTTTCACCTGTACGATGCCATGCTCCTGCAATGCCGAGCGGATGTTCACTTCGATGAAGTCCATCGCTGGGCAGCCAGAGTAGGTGGGCGTGATGACGACCTCCACTTCACCAGTGGCCTCGTCCAGCTTCACATCCCGCACGATACCGAGGTCAAGGATGGTGAGCACGGGGATTTCTGGGTCGCTGACCCCTTCCAGTATCTCGTAGATTTTTGCAGTTGTCATAATTTGGATGGTTCAATGCGCCGCAATTTATGCTTTCATCGCAACCTGTGTGCAGACAAACATCAAGCCCCGAAAGATGTTGTCTCAAAGCCAGAAATCCTTCACCATCAGGCGCAAATACGAGCGCCCCTGCCAAGTGTCTTCCTCGATTTTGTAAGCTAGGTGGAATGGCTTTTTGGATGAAATCCGCTCAAAATGTTCCCCCAACCCGAAAGCCATGCCCGTGATGGGTGGTGAACCTGATTGCCAGAGTGAGAGGCGCAGGTGGCTGCCCTTCAGCAACTTCGAGTGGCCAGTGTCCACCACGTTTTTTGACACAAAGGTGGGGCTGTGGTTGCCGGGGCCGAATGGGGCAAACTGCTTCAAAATCCGCCAAAAACTGGGCGTGATTTCCTTGAAGTCCAGCGTGGCAGCTACCATCAGTTCCGGTACGAGTTGTTCCTCCGTGATGCTGTTTTGCACAGCCGCTTCAAACCGTTTTTGGAAAACAGGCACTGCATCCAGCGGCATGGTCAGCCCGGCAGCGTGGTCGTGCCCACCGAAGTTGACCAGCAAATCCTCGCAAGATTTTATGGCCTTGTAAATGTTGAATCCTGGCACTGTTCGTGCCGATCCAACGGCCAATCCGTTCGACTCAGTGAGCAAAATGGCCGGGCGGTGGAAGCGCTCGACCATCCTCGCCGCAGCGATGCCGATGACGCCCTTGTGCCATTCGGGATTGAAAAGCACCACGCTGCGGAGCGCTTCGTGGCCGGGCATTTTCTCGAATTGCTGGATGGCTTCCTCCTGAATTTGCTGGTCGTGCGCCTTGCGGAGTTGGTTGCGGTGGAGCAGCACCAGTGCGTTGTCCGCAGCGACAACTTTGCTCGTTGACAGCAGCAATTTTACGGCTTGGTCGGCGTCGGCGAGGCGGCCAGCTGCGTTGATGAGCGGGGCAAGGCCGAATACGACGTCACTCACGGAAAATGGCCGTTGTTTGCCGCTGATGTCAATCAACGCCACGAGGCCGGGGCGCTCCGTTCGGTTGATGCGTTGCAAACCGAAGTAGGCGAGTACCCGGTTTTCTCCGGTCATCGGCACGATGTCGGCAGCGATGCTGAGGGCCACGAGGTCAAGCAGCGGTTGCAGCTCGGAATCGGGCAGGTTGTTTTTTTGCAAAAAAGCTTGTGCCAGCTTGAAAGCCACGCCGCAGCCACTGAGTCCCTTGAAGGGGTAGGGGCAATCGGGGCGCATCGGGTCCAGCACGGCGATGGCATCGGGCAGCGGCCCATCGGGCAGGTGGTGGTCGCAGATGATGAAGTCGATGCCGTGCGCCTTGGCCTGCGCTACCTGTTCCCGTGCGTTCACACCGCAGTCCATGGCGATGATGAGCTTCACGCCGCTGGCGATGGCGTGGTCAATGCCCGCCGTGCTGACGCCGTAGCCCTCCCGGTAGCGGTCGGGTATGTAGTAGTCAAGCTTGGCTTGGTGGCCGCTAAGGAACTGGTACATCAGCGCCACGGAGGTGGTGCCGTCCACGTCGTAGTCGCCGTAAAGCAGGATTTTTTCACCGTTGCGCAGTGCCTTTTCGAGCCTGTCCACGGCGGCGTCCATGCCTTTCATCAAAAAGGGGGCGTGGAGGTGCGACCAATCGGGTCGGAAGAAGGTTTTGGCTTTGTCGAATGTGGAGATGCCACGCTGGGCGAGCAGTCGGCAGAAAACCGGGTGAATTTTCAGCACTTGGTGCAAGTGGCTGACAATTGCTTCATCGGCTGGCAGGAGGGTCCATCGTTTTCTCATGGAGGGTGTTGTGTTTGCTTGAGGCTGTGAAGTTAGCGAAACACTTGGAATGATTGGGATTTTTGCCCAAGAAAACCAATCACCGGCTGAACTAGTCCACTTTTTTCAACACCAACTTGCTTTGTGGGCGAATGGCCAAAAGTCCTGTGGTGACGACAGTATCGCCCAATTGTAAACCCTCCACCACCTGCACAAAATCTTCGTCCCGAACGCCCGTCTCTACATCCCGGAACTCCGCTTCGCCATTTTTGTAAACAACGACCTTTTTGCCCCTCGCTTGTGGGATGATGGCCTGTGTCGGTACGACTGGCGAGCTGCCGGTTCCGGCTGTGTTGAGCAACACTTTGGCATAAGCACCCGGCATCAGCGCGCCATCGTTGCCGGCCACGGCTGCACGTACTTTCAGGGAGCGGGACTCAGCTGCCACGGCAGCCTCGGTGGCCAGCACGGTTGCTGAGAAATTGCGGCGCACACCAGTCACCATGAATTGCACCGTTTTTCCTTTCGTGAAAAGCTGGCCGTACTTCTCAGGCACGGTAAAGTCGAGCTTCAATTGGTTCAGTTGTCGGAGGGTCGTGAGCACCATCGTGGGCGAGACGTAAGCGCCCAAGCTCACGTTGCGCAAGCCCAAACGCCCGCTGTAAGGTGCCCGGATTTCCGTCTTCGAAATATTGACCCGCACCAATTCCATATCTGCTTTGATGTTGTTCACTTGCAGCTCGCTCAGGTCCACCTCTTGCTGGCTAATGCCCTGTATTTTAAGCAGTTCTTGTTGGCGTTCGAGGGTCTTTTGGGCGATTTGGAGCTGTACTTGGAGTTTTTTCAACTGGGCTTGCAGGTCTTCGTCAAACAGTTTTGCCAGCAGTGCCCCTTTTTGCACCGAATTGCCTTCTTGGATGTACAGTGCCACGAGCCTGCCCGATATTTCGGGGCGGATTTCCGTCTCCTCAAACGGCTGTAAAGTGCCGGGCACTTCCAGGTTTTCCGCCAAGTTTTTGTTGACGACGATGAAGCCATCCACTTGGAGCGGCATATCTTTTTTCGGGCCGCCAGCGGCTGGGGCTGCCTCTTTTTTCTCCTCCTTGCAGGAGGGCAGCAACAAGGCAATCATCAACAACAAGGGTAAAAAAAGGCGGTAGGAAAATAGTAGGCGCATATATTTTGGATAAAAGTAAAGTTGTCGAACAATGACTTGGGGCTAGAAGTTGTCCATCTGCGCCAAAATTAAAAGGAATTGCATTTCAAAAGCCGTTTACCGCAAAATCTCCGCATACACCTTTGGCACCAGCACCCGCAGTGATGCCGGGCGGATGTCAAACCTTGCTTCGCCCATGAGTTGGAAGCCCTCGCCATCCACATGCGCCCCGATGGAATTAGTGGGCGTGATGACCACTTCGCTGCCCGTGTAGCACTCTGCCAGCGGGCTTTTGTGAAACGAATGATTGAGGAAGCGCCAACATTCCAGCACGTAGCGCCATTTGGGGGCAGCCTTGATGAGCAGTACTTCCAGCTTGGCGTCGGTGAAGTTGGCCTGCGGCACAATACTGAACCCGTAGCCGTAAATGGGTGCATTGGCCACTTCCACGAGCAGGCAACGGCGAGTAATTTTTATCCCATCTACTTGAATATCAAATAGTTGCGGTTGGTAGGCCCAAGCCTCCTCCAAAGTGTAGCGCAGGTAAGCCCAAAAGCCACGCACCGGGCTGTCGTGCAGGCGCTTGGCCACCACGCCGTCGAAGCCTGCCCCAGCGAGGTTGATGAAGGGATGCCCATTCAGGGTGCAAGTATCCACGTTGATGGGTAGCCCGTCGTTCAGGGTGCGGATGGCCTTGGCCACGTCCCTGCCGAGGCCGAGGTGTCCGGCAAAACCGTTGCCGGAGCCGCAGGGCAGCACACCCAGCACCGTGTTAGTGCCGATGAGTTGACTGGAAATCTCGTTTACCGAACCGTCGCCACCGCAGGCCACCACCATATCGAAGCCCTGCTCAACGCCGTCCTTTGCTAGTTCAATGGCGTGGCCTGCCCGCTCGGTGAAGCAAAGCTCATGGTCAAACTGCCCGTGGTCGAGGTTTTTCTCAATCAAATCGGGCAAGTTTCGCTTGCGGTTTGCACCGGAGCGGGGATTGGCAATGAATCGGATTCGTTGTTTTTTTTCTTTCATTCGTGCGTTGTTCTGCCGTTTTGGTCCCGATAGCTATCGGGAAGGGGCAAATACAAAATGCTTGAACATCCAATAATTTACCGTTAAACCCATTGACACCGCCATGATGATTTTTGATGCAACATACTGAATGTCAATGGTTTCCGTCAAGAGCCAGACGCCAGCCGTGTTGAGTACCAGGCTCAGGCCGGAGGCGATGACGTAGCGCACCGCCTGCCCGTGCCAATGCTGGTCGTGCCGTTGGAAAGCCCAGTGCCGAAGCATGATGAAGCTCACAACCGCCCCGCACAATGCCCCCGTGGCGTTGCTGGCCACGTACCAAAGCCCGGCCAGTTCCTTCAACCCGATGGTCACAAGGAAGTCGGTGCCAGTAGCTGTGAGTGCTGCCGCTTGGGAGCGCAACCACGAGGATTTTGTGGCGGTTTTGATGTGTCGAACGGGCATCAACGGAATTTTGCGGCAAAGAAAAGTAATATTGAGCTTACGGATGGGGGGTGTATGTCACGGTTCAGGTCAAAGTCCTGAATTCCCGGCTATCTTTAACCCAAAATCCTGCTTAAAATGTGTCCGATGTTGCGTTCCCTTTTTGCGCTTTCCTTTTTTACAGTAGCCAGTGCAAGCCTGTTTGCCCAAACCCTGACCTCCTCCAACCTTCCCATCGTTTTGGTGGAAACAAATGGCCAATCCATTGATTTTCAGAAGGTTAATGCTGGATTCAAAATCGTGGACAACCCCGCTGGGCAACTGAACCATCCCAGCGATACTCCTGCCTTCGAGGGGCTCGTGTCCATTCGGCTCCGGGGCAACTATTCTTCGGGCTTGCCACAAAAACCCTACGCCATCGAGACGCTTGACCCCGCCACGGGCTTGGACACTTCCGTTGCCCTGTTAGGAATGCCCAAAGAAGAAGATTGGGTGCTGCTCGCCAACTGGAACGACAAATCGCTGGTGCGCAATCCGCTGATGTTTGAGCTGGCCCGCCAGGCGGGGCAATGGGCCTCGCACACCCGCCATGTGGAATTGCTGCTGAACGGCGAGTACCAAGGCATCTTCACTTTTTGCGAGAAGATAAAACGGGACGGCGACCGGGTGGACATCGAGAAATTAACGCCCGACGACAACGCCCTGCCTGCGATTTCGGGTGGCTATATTTTTCGGCACGACTACGGCTGGGACTTTACCACCGACAATTGGCACCCACAGAACTGCCCCGACCGCTGGCTGAACTTTGAGCTAGACTACCCCGATGCGCAGGACATCACGCCAGCCCAGTTCGACTATCTGACGGGCTACATGGACGACATGGAGGAGGCGCTTTTTTCGCCCAATTTCGATGACCCTGACCACGGCTACCGCCAGTTTTTGGACGTGAATTCTTGGGTGGACTACTTCCTGTTGAGCGAGCTTTCGGGCAACGTGGATGCCTACAAAAAGTCCATGTTCTACCACAAAGACCGTGACAGCCTGCTGAAGTTGGGGCCCATTTGGGACTTCGATTGGGCGCTCAAATACCTCGGCGAAAACGGTTTTTACAACGGTGCAGGCTGGCTCTATACCGTGGATCCCTGCACGCAGGATGTCTTGTACGTGCCCTATTTCGTGCGGCTGATGGAGGACAGTTTTTTCCAGCAACAAGTCTGCTCACGATGGTCGGCATTGCGAAGCACCACGCTCGATACGGCCTTTATTTTCAGCTATGTTGACTCGACGGCCGCCGTGCTCAACGAGGCAAAAACCCGCCATTTCCAGCGCTGGCAATGCCTTGGCTACAACAGTGGTGCGCCAGAGGCTCCGCCGTACCCCGCCACTTACGCCGGTGAAGTAGAAAAACTTAAAAAATTCTTGAGGCAGCGCATCGCTTGGATGGACGCCCAATTGCCGAACGTAGCCTGTAATACCAATGTGGAGGAGCCTAACCGTGAGTTTCAAGTCGAAGTGCGCCCGAACGTCGGGCACGGAGATTTTGTGGTGTGGGCAGATGGCATCGCCACGAGGTCGGGCAAATTGGCAGCAATGCTGTACGATGCGAACGGGCGTTTTTGCCACCGCTTCTTTTTGTCAAATGGTGCGACGCAGTTGGATTTGACCAGCTATCCGGCAGGGATGTATTTTGTTTATGTCAATGAAGGGTCGGCCCGTGTGTTGCGGAGGATTGTGGTGAGTAGGTGAGCATGTCGCCATTGCGGCCTTCCAACACAATCTCACTTCTTCAACTTCGGATCCAACCGATACGCTTTCTCAAAAAACGGCTGCCCCAGTTCCGGTTGCCCACTGTCCTTGTAGGCTGAGCCGAGGTAGAAGTTCAGCGTGGCGTTTTCCGGGTCGTACTCCAGCCCCTGCTTGAACCATTTGATGGCTTCGGGGAAGTTCTTCTGCATGGCGTTCACAGCACCGAGGTTGCGCAGGGCGTCAATCATGCGGGGGTCGTACTGCACGGCTTTTTCGTACACCTCCTTGGCCTTGTCAAGCTGGCCGCTCTCGAAGAAAATGATGCCCATGTTGCTGTACACCAGCGGGAAGTTCGGCTTGTATTTTAGGGCCAGGTTGTAGTTTTCCATGGCCTTGGTGTAGTCACGGGTTCTGGGGTCGGGCTTGGAGGCTTCGTCCCGGTAGTACGTGAGGCCGAGCTGCGAGTAGGCATCGTGGTACTCCGGGAACACCTCGATGGCTTGTTAAAAATGCTTCCTTGCCCGGTCGTAATAAGCTTTTTGCTCTTGTGGGTTGGTGGCTTTCAGGCCCTTTTGCACGATTTCGAGGCCGTAGTGAAAGTTCAGTTTGGCACTGTTCGGGGAGGTCTCGATGTCGGTTTCGTAGAGGGTGTAGCTGTCCTTCCAAGCCATGTTGCGGCTGAACGTGAGCGCCGAGTAGGCCAGCAGCACCACGCCTGCCACACCGAGCAGGCCCATGTTTTTGCCCAAAATACTTTGCTCGCCAGTCGCAGTCCAGTCCAGCTTGAAGATTTTCATCAACGCCAAAGCCAGCGCCAACGCAAAGCCGGGCGATGCCGAGTACAGCAACCGGTCACCGTAGCTGGTGCCAATGGTGACGAAGAGGTTGGTGAAAATGCTGAAATTGATGAAAAAGAACAGGATGGCGAATGACCAAAGGCTGCGTTTGCGAAGCCCAAAAACGGCGAAAACACCCATGCCGAGCCAAGCCACGAGCGAGAGTAGCACCCGCCAATCGGCCCAGGTGGTGAGCGGTATCTGGTTGAAGCCGAAGTCGCTGCAAAGCGGGTACGGAACCAGCAGCGACCACAAGTATTTGCCGAGCAGCAGGAAGGCGTTTGCGTAGTAATCGGCGCCCTTCGCTGCCACGAGAATGTTGTCGAGGGCGTAGGTCTCGCCGGGGTTGGTCAGCGAGCCGATGACGGCCTTGCGCACTAGAACGAACAACAGCGCAGGCAGCAAGTACGGCAACGTCGTGAATGCGATTTTCTTGAAGTCGTTTTTGGTGAAAAAATACATCATCAGCGGCACGATGGCCACGAAGGTCACGGCGTTTTCCTTGCAAAAAAGCGCCAGCGTGTAGCTCGCCAGCGAGGCACCCATTGCCCACAACTTGCTTTCCGTCAGGTATTTGTGCAAAAACCAAAGCGCCAGCGTAGCGAAGCCGAACATCATAATTTCGTCACGGCTCTTGATGTTGGCCACCACCTCCACGTGTACGGGGTGCGCCACGAAAAACAACGTGGCCAGCAACGGCAGCAGCAGCGAGTAGCCCCGAAGCCACCTAGCGAGGGTCACGAACAGCAGCGCCCCGCTCAGGGCATAGAAAAGGATGTTGACGAAGTGGCTGAAAGAAGGCTTGTCGGGTGCCAATTGCCACTCGATGGCAAACATCGTCATGGGAATGGGGCGGTACAGCTCGCCGGGACTGTTCCAGTAACCGTGGCGGCTGTGGTACTTCCAGAGGTCGGGTATGCCCTCGAAGCCCCGCTTGGTGATGAAGTTTTCCTTGATGACCGAAAAGTCGTCGAGCACGTAGTCGTGGCCGATCGTGTTGATATACAGCAAAAAGCTGAACGCTGCAATGCCCAGCGCCCAAGGCCAAAGGCGGGCTTGCTTGGCGGTAGCTTGCTTTGGTTTTGGGGCTGGAGTTGGCTGCTGTTTCTGTTTTTTCGACGACATGTTGGCTTGGTTTGAATGCTTGGCAAATGTAAAATTTGTTTGACGAGTTTGAGTTGTGAGGTGACAAATCAAACCCCTCCGACCATCAAATTACACCCCCGCACATCGGAGTTGTCTACCCGCCCCAGCACCTCGAAGCTGCCGTTGGAGAATACCCTGCCGAGGTCGTCCGTGGCGATGAAGCTGCAAGTGTCGAAGTTGGCAAGGTCAATCAGGTTGAGGATGCCCGTTTTGCCATGCTGCTGTGCTGTGAGCGGGTCGGTGATTTCACGGGTAAATGCCCGCAGCGTTGGGGCAGGACGGAAAATTCCGTTGCCGATAGAGTAGGCCTGCGAGAACAGCTCCGTCATGCCGTACTCGGAGTGGATGGTGGGGGCGTTGAAGGCGGCTTTGAGGGTGTCGTGGAGTTCCGAGCGAGTGAGCTCTCTGCGTCGGCCCTTCATGCCGCCCGTTTCCATGATGGTGACGTGGTGCAAGTCCATCGGGTGGTGCTCGGCGAGGTCGAGGAGGGCGAAGGAGACACCGAGGAGGAGGATGTTGGGGAATTGAGAATTGAGAATGGAGAATTGAGAAATGCCCCTGGGCCCTGAAGGGGGACTTAACTTGGGAAGTGTGTCTGTGGGTTCTCCTTTAGGGGTTAGTGGTAAATGTTTTTGGCTTTTCAATATGGCCACCAGTTCTTCAATATCGTTCAAAAAGAACCCACTCTTTGGGTGCTTCGACAGCCGGATGAAATGCTCGGCCATGACAACGAGGCTGCTGCCCGTGCGCTCCAAATAGCTGGGCAGCAGGGCCAGCACGAGCCAGTCCGATGGGTCTCCATAGAAGGGATGGAAGCCGTTGAGGGTGTTTTGCCTGTAAAAATCGAGGTTATTGACGTAGTGGTGGCTGGTCGTTTCTCCCGTGGTGCCGCTGCTGGTAAAGGTGGTCACGGGCTGCCAGTTACCCGTTTTTACTTCGTGGTTTTTGAAGAACTGAATGGGCAGAAAGGGAATTTGCTCGATACTCCTAACGCCCTGAACGTCAACGTTCAACAAAGCCAGATACCGTCCGTACAAGGGGTTGTGGGCAGCTTGGAAATGAAACACCTCCAGCGCTAATGTCTCGAAGCCCGTGCCATCGAAGGCTTGGAGTCGTTGGAAAATGGCCGCTCTTTGTTGGTCGTACGACATGAGGCGTTATTTTATTGATGGCGCAAAACTCGTAAGTTAATGGGCCGTTTTGAGTACAATTTTTCACCAAAAATTTCTGACAAGATGAAACAACTAACTTTCTGCTTTCTGCTGTCGTTCATTTCTAGTGGTTTGTGTGCGCAATTTTCATTCTCACCAATTGTTGCTTTGAACTACAGCAAAGCAAGAGCATCGCAAAAGGAATTCGATTCATCGCCAGTGTTCCGTTATGCAATGGGGGTGCAACCGGTTTATCATTTTAATGAAGAAATTGCCGCAGGACTTGGGTTGCAGCTGGCAATGAAAGGCTACAAGGACAAGCCTGGCGGGCTGGAAATTTTTGAGGAAACCAGGTTTCAATACATCGAGGCCAATCCATTTTTCGAGTACCGACCATTCAAGTTTTTGGGGATAATTATTGGTGGCAGCATTGGATACAATACGCAGATTGAATTCAAATTTGATGGGAAATGGCACGATGCTGCATTGCAGTTTGGCGATAGAAAATGGGATATAGCAATGGCTGGAGGGCTGCGGTACTATTACGGAAATGCGTTCTTGAACGTGAATTATGCCCAGAGCATGGTACCTTTCAATGAATTGTTTTTTACGGATGAGAATGGAGTCTCACTTGGCAAGCTGAAACAGTATCATCAAACCATCTCTTTCGGACTCGGTTACAATTTTCACCTAAAGAAAAAATAGCCTAACTTGGCTTCAGATTTAAACTAAAGCGTATGAAAATCCTCAATTGGCTCGGCATCTTTTCGGCATTTGTGCTTGTGGCGGCTATCAGTTGCGTCACGCCACCAGAATACCCCATCGAGCCGGCCATCGAGTTCCTTTCACTCAGCAAGGACACTATGCTTCGGGGCAGCAGCGTGGACAGTGCATTTGTCACTTTCGGCTTCACCGACGGTGATGGCGACATCGGTTCCAAGGATTCGCTCGACCTCTTCCTGACCGACAAGCGTGATGGCACAGTGCTCCGCAACCGCATCCCGTTCGTGCCAGAACTTGGCGCCTCCAACGGCATCAAGGGTGAAATCAGGTTGCGGATCAACAGCACCTGCTGCATCTTCCCTGACCCCTTCCTCAACGGCTGTACGGACGTTCTGCCCAGCTATCCTTACGATCAAGTGAGGTACTCACTCTACATCAAGGACCGGAAAGGCCACCAGAGCAACGTCATTGAGCTTGTGCCGATTTATGTGAGATGCTTTTGAATTGAAAATTGAGAATGGAGAATTGAAAATTGTTGCCGTGATAATTTTCAATTCTCCATTTTCCATTTTCCATTTTCAATCACCAGTCAACACCTTTCCGTAGCCACGCCAGCGTCTCTGCTTCCCGGCTTCCCGCTTCCAGTTTTTGGTTGTAATGCCACTTCGCCAGTGGCGGCATGGACATCAGGATGGATTCCGTGCGGCCATCCGTGTCAAGGCCGAATTTGGTGCCTTTGTCCCACAGCAGGTTGAACTCCACGTAACGACTCCGTCGCACTGCCTGCCACTCCAGTTCATTCTCGCCGTAGGCTAAATCCTTGTTTTTCAATGCGATATGCGAGTAGGTTGGGGCAAAAGCATCGCCCACATCCTGCACGAACTGGAACAACTGTTCCTTCGTCAAGCCCCGTTTTTCATCCAAGCGGTCGAAGAAGATGCCGCCGATGCCTCGTGTCTCTTGGCGGTGTTTGAGGTAAAAATAGTCGTCTGCCCAGTGCTTGAACTCCGGATAGAAATCGGGGTGGTGCGTATCGCAAACCCGTCGCATTTGCTGGTGAAAAAACTGGGCATCTTCCGGCACGACGTAGATGGGTGTAAGGTCAATGCCGCCGCCGAACCAGTATTTTTGAGTTGGCAGTTCGACAGTTTGCAGTTGGCAGTCAGGGCCTGCTTCATCGGCCTGGACTGCTGGCTGTCCAAGTGACAAACTTTGAACTTCAAAATACCGGACGTTCATGTGGATGATGGGCACCATCGGGCTGCGGGGGTGCAGCACAATGCTGACGCCCGTGGCAAAGAACTCAGCCGCCGGCAAGCCGAGCGCCTGGCCGATTTTTTCGGGCATGGGGCCATGTACGGCGCTGAAGTTTACCCCGCCTTTTTCAATCACGGCACCTTCGATGACACGACTGCGACCACCGCCGCCAGCATCCCGCTGCCAAGCGTCTTCTTGGAATTTGCCCTGACCGTCTAGGGCCTCCAAGTCGGCACAGATGCGGTCTTGCAGGCCCCGGAACCATTCGGCGATGTCCTCTCTTGTCATTTTGTTGAATTTAGGAGGTTTACGAGGTTTAGGAGGTTTATTGGGAGGGCATAACTAAACCTACTAAACTATCTAAACCTCATTTCACCAGTTTTGCCTTAGCCGATTCCACCGTCTTCGGTGCATTGCCCACCCAAACCTCCTCGCCATCAATGATGACTGGACGTTTCAGGAAGGTGTATTCTTCCAAGATGAGGTTGCGGTAGTCCTGTTCCGTCAAGTTTTTGTCCTTGAGTCCCATTGACTTGTACTTCATGGCCTGACGGCTGAAAAGTGCCTCGTAGCTGCCAACTTTTTCCTTCAACCAATCGAGTACCTCGGCTTGGATGTTTTGTTCCTTGATGTTTTGTCGCTCAAAGCTTGGCAGCTCGCAAAGCTCGCCCATGATGCGCTGGCAAGTACCGCAGTTGTTGAGGAGGAAGACTTTTTTCATTGTTATCTTTTGCTTGAGTGTTTGCGTACTTTGGTATCTGGCTGCAAGATTAGGCAGGAATTGGGCCTCCGTTTCGCCCATTTTGAAAATCTTGCAGAAAAAATACAGTACCAGTGGCCGATGACAATTGGTAGGCACTGTTTTTTCATTTACCCCGTATCTTTGACACATTCTCAATTTTCAACTCTCAATTTTAAAAATGCCTTTTGCCGCCTCTGAACTCATTCTCAACCCCAACGGCAGCGTCTATCACCTGAACCTGCTGCCGGAGCAAATCGCTAACACCATCTTCTTCGTCGGCGACCCCGACCGGGTGCCCAAAGTCTCCAAGTATTTTGACCGGATAGAGCACAAAGTGCAAAAGCGAGAATTCATCACCCACACGGGCGAGTTGGGCGGGAAGCGCATCACGGTCATGTCCACAGGCATCGGGCCGGACAACATTGACATCGTGATGAACGAGTTGGATGCCCTCGTGAACATAGACCTAAAGACCCGCACCATCAAGGACACGCATACCACGCTCGACATCGTGCGCATCGGTACCAGCGGCAGCTTGGCAGCGGGTATCGCTATTGACAGCTTCGTGGTGTCAACCATCGGCATCGGCCTCGACAACCTGCTTTACTATTACGGCTACCCGGCCAACCCCCGTGAGGAGCTGCTCCGACAGGCATTCACCTCGTTTGCGGCGAGCATCGACACAGATTTGCAGCCCATTGTCACCGAAGCCAATGACGAGTTGGTGAAACAATACAGCAACTGCATGAGAAGGGGCATCACATTGACCTGTCCTGGTTTTTATGGCCCACAAGGCCGCCGATTGCGTTTGGGCAGCATTATTCAACAGCGCTTTTTTGATTCAATTGGCCAGTTCAGTTTCGAGGGCCAGCGGGTCACCAATTTTGAAATGGAAACCTCGGCCATCCTCGGATTGGCCAGGATGTTGGGCCATCGGGCCACTGCCTGCAACGGCATCATTGCCAATCGCATCACGGGCGAATTTTCTGAAGACCCCAAAGACACTGAGGAACGGCTAATTGAGCAGGTGCTGGAAAATGCGGGAAGGAAGGTTTAAAAAGGTTCAAAAAGTTAAGTTGAGTGGGCATAAAATGGCCTAAAACCTTTACCACCCTCTCAACCTCCTAAACCTTTTCCTACTTTTGCAACTCGAATCTTCGCCCTACCGTTTGAGCCATTTTCTTAAACATCACATTTAAAACTTTTCAGCATGTCTTCAGTAGCAGTGCAGCCACTTTCCCGTTTGGTTTTGGAAATGAACGAGAGCGCCACCATCAAAATGGCACAAATGGCCCGTGACCTCAAGTCCAAAGGCCACGATGTAATTGACCTCAGCCTCGGCGAACCCGATTTCGATACCCCTGCTCACATCAAGGAGGCGGCCAAACAGGCGCTCGATGCTGGTTTTACGAAGTACACCCCAGTGCCGGGCCTCGTGGAATTGCGCCAAGCCATCGTCAACAAGTTCAAACGGGACAACGGGCTGGAGTTTGGCATCAACCAAATCGTGGTGAGCAACGGCGCTAAGCAGACCATCGCCAACCTCTGCCTCGCTATCCTCGACCCGGGCGACGAAGTCATCATCTTCGCACCGTACTGGGTCAGCTATGCCGAAATCGTGAAGATGTGCCAAGGCGTGCCCGTGGAAGTGGGCGCTGGCATCGAGCAGGACTTTAAGGTGAGCGCCGACCAAGTTGCCGCTGCCATCACCGACCGCACGAAGGCCGTGCTTTTCAGCTCGCCCTGCAACCCGACTGGTTCGGTGTACAGCAAGGCCGAATTGGAGGCTATCGCTGCCGTCATCGCACCGCACGAGCAGATAGTCATCATCTCCGACGAGATTTACGAATACATCAACTTCACGGGCAGCCACGCCAGTATCGGTGCCGTGGAGAGCGTGAAGCACCGCACCGTGACGGTCAACGGCTTTGCCAAGGGCTTTGCCATGACGGGCTGGCGCCTCGGTTACATGGGCGGCCCGGCATACTTGGCGGCTGCTTGCGCAAAAATCCAGGGACAGTTTACCAGCGGTGCCAATTCCTTCAGCCAGAAGGCAGCTGCCTTCGCCCTCGATGCGGACATGACGCCGACCCACAAAATGCGGGACGAGTTTCTCCAACGCCGCAACATCGTGATTGGACTTTTGGAACAGATACCCGGCTTCATCGTCAACAAGCCGGAGGGGGCGTTCTACGTCTTCCCCGACATCAGTCACTACTTCGGCAAGTCCGACGGCAACGTCACCATCCACACTGCCGACGATTTTTGCGAATTTTTGCTGCTGAATGCCCACGTAGGCGTGGTTGGCGGCGATTCGTTCGGTGCGCCGGATTGCTTCAGGATTTCGTATGCTGCCAGCGAGGAGTCGCTTCGGAAGGCGATTGGCAGGATTGCGGAGGCGGTAAAAAAGCTGAAATAAGAATTGAAAATGGAGAATTGAAAATTGAAAATGATGGACAGCCGTGCATCATTCTCCATTTTCCATTCTCCATTATTTAAACCACCCCGCATACATCACATAATTGTTGGCAATGCGCTCCACGGTTCCCTTGAACACCTCTGGTGGGATGGCCTTCACTTTTTTGGCAGGCACACCGGCGTAGATATGGCCGGGTTCCAGTATTGAGTTTTCCAGCACAACAGCTCCGGCAGCGATGAGGCAGTTCTCACCGACCACAGCATGGTCCATTACGATGGCACCCATGCCTACCAGCACATTGTCGTGGATGGTGCAGCCGTGTACCATGGCTCGATGTCCAATGCTGACGTTGTTGCCGATGGTGGTGCTGGCCTTGAGGTAGGTGCCGTGGATGATGGCACCATCTTGCACGTTTACTTTGTTGCCCATGCGGATGCTGTTCACGTCCCCTCGGATGACGGCAGTGAACCAGACGCTGCATTGGTTGCCCATGACGACGTCGCCGATGATGGTTGCGTTGTCGGCGAGGTAGCAGTCTTCGCCAAATTGTGGGGTGAAGCCCCGGACGGGTTTGATGAGTGCCATGTAGGAAGTTATGAGTTATGAGTTATGAGTTTGAGATTGCGCTGCAATAATTCATAACTCATAACTCATAACCAAACAATATCCTATGAATTAACTCTGCTTCCGCCTGATTTTTGACCAGACCCACCTGCGTTTCCACCACAGCAAGCCGCCGATGAGGAGCAAAGGCCAGATGTTGACGAAGAAAATCACGATGCCTTGCAGCATGTCCCAGCCGTTCTTTAGGCCGCTGACGAGCTTCGACCAGAACGACTCGTGGAAGACATTCGGTTCTGGATGGTATTCAATGGCTTGGTAGAGTTCGAGGCGGATGGTGCTCATGCCCACTTGGTCTTTGAGGTAACGCAGGCGGCCTTCCTTTGCCTCGATTTCCTCTTGGATGATGCGGATTTGCTCCTCGGCATCCAGCACGTCCTTCACGGTTTTGGCCTTGGTGCGCAGGATGTCCACGTAGCGGTCACGCACTTCTTTTTTGGTCTTGAGGCGGGTGGTGATGTCCACAAACTCCTCGGTCACGTCCTGTGAGTTGATCCGCTTGTACTGCGTGTGGATGGCATCCGAGCCGAGTTCTTCCAGCAACGAATCGAAGTGGGCAGCGGGCACTCGGATGGTGATGGCGTTGGTGATTTCGTAGCTGCTGTTGTTCAGCTCGCTGTCAGAGACGTAGCCGCCATGCTTCGTGGCCAATTGGTTGGCTTTGCGGCTGCTGGCGTTCACGTCCTCCACTTGGATGCGGTAGTTGGCGGTCTTGATGATTTGCCGGGCGATTTTCTCAGCGACAGGCTCCTTGCCGGGAATGGGCTGGGTTGGTTGTTGTGGCTGGCCTTGCTGGGGTGGGGCAGGGGGCGGGGTTCTGTCGCGTTCTTGGGGCGACTCCTCCGATTCCGTGGCAAAACCTTCTGCGCCTGCTGCGGCTTGGTCAGTTGCGGCGGCGGGTTCTGCTTTTGAGAAATCAGCGTTGCCGGCATCTTTGCAGGCTGTGGCGAGTAGGAGGATTTGGCAAATGGCGAAGACAAGAATGGACTGTTTCATAACGGGATTTGATTTTCGTGGATAGATGCAGTTTGCAAGAAAAAAGACACAAAAGCGGCGTTTATTTTTTGCTGGCATAAAACGCTGGGTTTGCCCCTGTTTCACATTGCTTACCTTTGCCAAGCAGGTATCCTCCTGTTTCAAACCAAAAGATATGTCCATGACCCGTTTTTTCACCCTCCTGTTTTTGTTGCTTTGCTTCGCAAAAACCGCTCAAGCACAAGTCATCTGGGCCGAACCCGTGTTCCCAACGGAAGGGCAGCCCGTCACCATTTACTTTGATGCCACGCAAGGCTCCGGCGGCCTCGCCAACTGCAACTGCGACGTGTACCTGCACACGGGCGTCATCACGAGCACCAGCACCGGGCCCAGCGACTGGCAGTACGTCGTGACGACATGGGGACAAGGCAACCCAGCGTGGAAGATGAACCCCGTCAGTGGCCAGCCCAACGTGTACAGCTACGACATTACGCCCACCATCCGTGATTATTATGGCGTGACCAATGCCAATGAAACCATCGAGCAAATGGCTTTTGTTTTTCGGAACATCACTGGCTCGCTGGAAGGCAAGGACGTGGGCGGGTCTGACATTTACTACAATGTTTACCCTGACAACTCGGTGTTCAGCATGACGCTCATCACGCCGTCGCAGCAGGCCATCTTCGCTAGCCTCGGGCAGGTGATACCGGTGCAGGCTGCGACCACGCAAACGGCTGACTTCGAGGTGATTGACAATGGTGCGACCATCTACACGGCTTCGGGCATTTCGTTGAACTACAACCTGACCGTGAGCAGTGGCGGGGCGCACCTCGTGGAAGTTCGGGCGACCAATGGCACGGACGTCGTGAGCCGCTTTTTCAACTACGTTATCCCTGCCGCAACCACTGTTGAGGCGCTGCCCGTTGGCACAGACCTGGGTATCAACTACGTCTCCGACACACAAGTTCGACTGGCGTTTTACGCCCCCGGAAAAGACTTCTCCTACGTCATTGGCGACTTCAACGACTGGCAGTTCAGCGACGACTACCAAATGAAGCGCATCCCCGATGGCAACACTTGGTGGGTTGACGTGGCGGGTCTCACCCCCGGCCAGTACTACGCCTTCCAGTACGTGGTGGACGGCAATATCCGCATTGGCGACCCCTACTGCAAGCTCGTGCTCGACCCCTCCAACGACCAGTACATCCCCGCCGAGACGTTCCCGAACTTGCCGCCTTACCCTGTGGGCAAAACCTCTGGCATTGCCTCGCTGCTGCGCACCGCCGAGCCAGACTTCGACTGGCAGCATGACAACTACGACCGTCCCGAAAAGGACGAACTCATCATTTACGAGATGTTGATGCGGGATTTTACCACTAAGAAAAACTACCAGACGCTGCTCGACACGCTGGATTATTTGCAGCGCCTCGGCATCAACGCCATCGAGCCAATGCCCATCAACGAGTTTGACGGGAACCTGAGCTGGGGCTACAACCCCACGTACCACTATGCCCTCGACAAGTTCTACGGCACGCCGGAGGCGTTCAAGACCTTGGTGGATGCCTGCCACGAGCGGGACATCGCCATCATCCTCGACGTGGTGTTCAACCATGCGCACGAGAAAAACCCGTTCTGCTTGTTGTATTGGGACGCTGCCAACAACCGTCCTGCCGCCAACAACCCGTGGCTGAACCAGCAGGCGCCGCACGATTTTAGCGTGTTCTACGACTTCAACCACGAGAGCCAAGCCACGAAATACTACGTGAAGAGGGTGCTGGAACAATGGCTGGAGGATTACCACGTGGATGGTTTCCGCTTCGACCTCTCGAAGGGCTTGACGCAGAACACCAGCGGCCCGTTCGATGCCGGAGCCTACGACGCTACCCGCATTGCCACGCTGAAAGACTATGCCAACACCGTCTGGGCGGTTGACCCAACGGCCTACGTCATCTTGGAGCATTTTGCCGCCAACACCGAGGAGGAAGAACTGAGCGACTACGGCTGCATGTTCTGGGGCGGCGCAGGCATCCACAACCAATTCCTCGAAAGCTCGATGGGCTTCCCCAGCAACTTCAACGGGGCCAGCTACAAGAGCAAGGGCTGGGACGACCCACACCTCATCGCCTACATGGAGAGCCACGACGAGGAGCGGATGATGTTCAAAAACCGCACCTTCGGCAACAACTCCGTACCCAGCTACAACGTGCGCAACCTGCCCATCGCCCTCGACCGGGCAGCACTCACGAGCGTGTTTTACCTCAGCATTCCCGGCCCGAAGATGCTCTGGCAGTTCGGGGAAATGGGCTACGACTTCTCCATCAACCGCTGCGAGGACGGCACCATCAACAACGCCTGCCGCCTGTCGCCAAAGCCCATCCGCTGGGACTACATGGCCAACCCCGACCGGGTTGACCTCTGGAACGTGGTGCGCCAGATGAACATCCTGCGCACGGAGAACGAGACGTTCCGCACCACCGATTTTGTGATGAACACCAGCAGTTTCCATAAGACCATCCACCTGAACCACCCGACGATGAACGCCGTTGTGCTCGGCAATTTCAATGTGTCGCCTAACACCGTAGCACCCAACTTCCAGCATACGGGCTGGTGGTACGAGTACTTCACGGGCGACAGCCTGAACGTGGAGAACGTGGCGACGCCGCTCGATTTTACTGCCGGGGAGTACCGCCTCTACACCGATGTGCGGGTGACGCCGCCCAGTTTCTTCACCGATACGGAGGAGGTCGTGCCCGGCCAGCCCTTCGAGTGGGCCATCTCGCCCAACCCTACCAGCGGCAATGTGACGATTGATTTGCTACTGGAAAAAAATGCGACTGTGCGGCTTTCTGTATTCGATGCCCTGGGCCGTGTGGCCGTTGATTTAGGGGAAGAAACACTGCCTGCTGGCCAGCACCAATTGCGGGAGCAGTTGAACTTGGGCAGCGGCATTTACTTCATGGTGGTAAACGTGGAAGGCAGCATTGGCGTGAGGAAGGTGCTGGTGCGTTGACACTGATGTAAGCGATGCGGTTGCCCCAAACAATTTCATCGATTGCAAAAAAAAGGAGGCTGCAACGTCAGTTGCAGCCTCTCAATGCAAACAATAGAACAGGTATTCTTCTCTTACTTCTTTATGGCAATAAGCCCAATACCAGCACCGCAACGGATACGGTGGCATTGGCGTCCACACTCAAGTTTTGCAGGCTAAGGCCGAGGTTGGTGAGCAATTCCAATTTCAATTCTCCTTTTACTTCCATTTGGCCATCATTGTCCTTGTCTTCATAGCCGAAGAAGTGCAGCTCATAATCGCCCTCTTCGAGGAATGCCAGTGTGTACTCGCCTTGCCCATTTACGACGGCGCTGGTCACGGCATTTTTGAATTGCAACATGCCCTCACCTTGCCCAGCTAGCTCCGTTTCTTTGTTGAATGTGCCTTTCGTGTAGGCATAGACGATGATTTTCTCACCTCCCACACCAAGGTTATCGGCACAGGTGCCCGTCACTTTCCCAGCTTTGGTCTTTGCAACCAAGCGGACAGCGCTGTTCAGTTCCGTGTCTGCCACGAAATCATACTGGTCGCCGGCTTGGGGGGCATCTTCGTAGCGGATGGATTTCCGAAGGTCAAAGTCAAGCACGACATTGGTTTGTCCTTCTGCTTGTACCTCAAAGTCGCCCGTGTTAATGCGGATTTCATTGCTGGCAGAAGACGATGCTTGGAGGTTGTGCTTCACATTGTCCGTGGAGAGGACGTAGCAGCCGGGCGAGTTGCCATCGGCGTCGGTTTGGTAGTCAAGCACCAAGGTCACATCGGTGTAGTTGCCGCTTTCCAGCTCAGTTGTGCCGAGGATTTTTGTATTGCCCTGCTGGTAGGCCATCAGGTCGATGGTCTGTTTGGTGAACCCGCTGATTTCCTTGCCATCCACCTTTACGGCAGCAATGGTGACGAAAGTGCCTTTTACGTTGGCATCATCCACTGGACCATCGGTGATTTCAAATTGCGTCATTCCAGTCACGCTGGAGTTGTCATCGTCTTTTGTGCAATTGGTGAACAAAATGGTGATGCCTAGTAGCAATGCTACTGTCCGAAAATACTTCATGGATTTCATAAGCTTGTTGTTTTTGGTGAAAAAAAATGAGTCGTGTAAAGGTTTGACAGTGGCTTAAATGCTATTATTTTAGTTAGTAAAATGGGCGGCAAGCACCGCTTTATATCTATTTTTTTAATAGGGAAGGTAATAGCAAAAAGTGTCGAGTAGCGAGAATGTTCGCAGGTGTGTGGAAATTTTATTTGTAGCGGTTTGTTTTCAGGGCTTTTTTATCTTGAAATAGGCATTTTGGGAGAGATAAACTATTGTGTGTGAATTGATTGAGCAATTGTTGCAGGGCGGCGGCATAAGACCCAATATGATGAAATTGGCCACGGATTATACGGATTGGACACGGTTATATTATGAGTATTAAATCCGTGTCCAATCCGTGCAATCCGTGTCCCAATTGCTTTTAAACTTGAAGTCACGCCATTAACAAAGCCAACGCTTAAATCCTTACCAATTTCTCCACCCATTCCCCCTTGCCATTCTTCAACACCAGCAGGTAGGTTCCACTTGGTATTTTGCCCAAATCGTAGTTGCGGGTGGAGGTAGAAGTGACCGCTATCCTATCGGTCAGGATGGTTTTGCCTTGCAAATCATTGATGGACAGCTCCAGGTACACCGGCTCAGAAACCGTCACTTCCAGCCGGATACTTTGCTGGAACGGGTTGGGTGTGACCGTCACCGACGTGATTTCTTCGATTTTACTGGTAGCGGAAAGCACCACTTGTACTTCATTGGAGAGATATGTGCAGCCGAGCGAAGTTATTTGCACACTGTAAATGCCGCTTTCCTGTGCCGTGTAGTTGGGCGAGTTGGCGCCAGGGATTGGCTCGCCGTTGAGCAGCCACTGGTAGCTGTCGTACAAATCCTCAATGAACAGCATGGAGTCCATCACCAGGTTGGCAAAAGGCGGCTGTGACCAAAACGGTTCTTCTACCAGATACGTAGCCATCATCACGCAGCCTTCTGCGCTGGTCACGGTTACGCTGTACTCGCCGCCGGAAAGGCCCGTGCGGTCGAGGTCAGTGTTGCCGTCGCTCCAAATCACGCTGGTAGGCGGGGCGGTCGTTGCGTTGATGGTCAGGTCAATGCTGCCGTTAGAGCCGCCCACGCAGGAAACATCAGTCACCGTGCCGGAGAGCGATATTGCCGTCAATGACGTGATTTCATAAGTTTCTTCAAAAACACAGCCTTCGGTGGTGGTCACGGTCACGGAGTAGCTGCCTTCTGGAAGTTCAATGCGCTCCAAGCCCGTAACCCCATCCGACCAAACAGCCGTGGGAGTGCCCTGTGAGCCTATCACGACGATGCCAATGGCACCATCCACCGCACCAGCGCAGGTCACGCCGCTCACCGTTGTGGACAGGTAAACGGACGAATTGAGAACCACCGTCTCCACGGCTACTGCCCCATTTGAGCCAGTGATGGTGGCCGTGTAAGTGCCAGCAGGCAGGTCGGTGCGCAGCGAGCCAGTGCCGCCGTCGCTCCAGACGATGTTCGGGACGGGCAAATTGGATGGAAAAACGAGTTGGATGATGCCTTCCGTCGAGCCAGCGCAGAGCGGTTCGTTCACCACGTTGACCTGATAGCTCCAGTCCTCCGTTGCATCGTGGATGCGGTACACGAGGCCATTGCCATTGCCGAGCATGAACAGCTCGCCGTTTTTGTTTTCCCCAAAGGAAACCAGTTGGTTGTTGATGAGGTCGGCGATTTGGGTGTTCGTCCAGCCGCCTACGCCATCGGGCACTACCGTCCAGAGGCGGCCCGTGCAGTAGTCGGTGTAGAGGTATTTGCCAAAAAGCTGCGGGTACTTGAAGCCCCGGTACACAAAGCCGCCTGTGACGGAGCAGCCCAGCGAGCCGGAGTTGGCGTACTCGGCCACCGGGTAGGTCAGAGTGCTGGGGTCGGGGCAGTTGCCAGTGTTGAAGACGTGGTTGCCTTCGTAGCAGCGCCAGCCGTAGTTCTCACCGCCGATGCTGCTGGCGGGTTGGAAGTCGATTTCTTCCCAAGCGTCCTGTCCCACGTCGCCAATCCAGAGGTCGCCCGTCTGTCGGTCGAAGCTGAAACGCCAGGGATTGCGCAGGCCGAGCACCCAGATTTCATCGAGAGTAGTGGCGTCATTCACGAATGGATTGTCGGCAGGCACGGCGTAGGGCGTGCCACCATCCACGTCAATGCGGAGCATTTTGCCCAAAAACGTCGTGCGCTTCTGGCCATTGGCCTGTGGGTCGCCGCCGGAGCCGCCATCGCCGAGGCCGATGTAGAGGTAGCCATCCGGGCCAAACTTCAGGCAGCCGCCGTTGTGGTTGCTGTAAGGTTGGTCGGCGGTGAGCAGCACGACTTCGCTGGCTGCATCGGCGAGGTTAGGGTTGTTGGCGGAGACGGTGAAGCGGGATACTTTCGTATCGCCGTTGTTGTCGGTGTAGTTGACGTAGAAATGGCCGTTTTGAGCGTAATTTGGGTGAAAGGCCAAGCCCAGCAGCCCCTGTTCGTTGCCATTTGACCCCACGCTAGGGTCAATGTTGAGGAAGGGGTTGGGCAGCTTGTTGCCGTTTTGGTCCAGTATCCAAATCATGCCCCGCTGCTCCACCACGAACAAGCGGTCATCGCCGCAGTGGGTGATGTCGCAGGGGCGTACAAAGCCGCTGGAAAATTGCATCAGGGAAACTTGGGCATTGGTGGTTTGCCCAAATAGGAAGACCGTGATTAAAAGTAGTGTTGCTAAGTTTTTCATTGGAAAATGATTGGTGAATGCCCGCTGGCTCGCAGGCAGGTTGTTTGGGCAAATTTCAACTAATTGCTGGGATTAAGGGGGCTAAAATCAGGGAGTGCGGCAGTTGTTTGACCATTTTGGATAAATATCCCTTACTTTGTAACGGTAAATACAAAACAACCAACCATGCAGAAAATCCTCGTTACCCTCGCTGCTTGTGCCTTGCTGGCAACCCATGCCCGCAGCCAAGACCTCCCCACTTGCAACATCTATGTTTTCAAAACGTCCATGCAGGACACATTGTTAATGCTCAGCGACCCGCAGTTCCTCACGGCCTTCAACAAGAACGGGTACAACAACCAGCCCTGCTTCGTCAACAATACCGACCTGCTGTTTGCCTCGGCCTCGGCCAAGGACAAGCAGACGGACATCTACCTCCTCGACCTCGAAGCCAAAACCAAGCTGCGCATGACGCACACCGCCGAGTCAGAGTTTTCGCCAAAACCAACGCCCGACAACCTTTTCTTCTCCGTTGTGCGAGTGGAGACGGATGCCGATCGTTCGCAGCGCCTCTGGCAATACCCTCTCGACCGCCAGGATGGCGGCAAGGCATCGTTCCGTTACCTGCGGGGCGTGGGCTACTACCACTGGCTCGACAAGTTCAAGGTAGCGCTGTTCAACATCACCGGCGGCGACCTCAACTACCTCTCCTTGGCCGACACCCGTGATGCCGCCATTGCCAACCTCTCGCCGTCCATTGGCCGCTGTTTTGGCACCTCGCCGAATGGCAGGCTCGTCTATGTCCACAAGGTCACGGAAGGCAACTGGATTATCAAAGCGCTTGATAAAAACTCATTGGATGTCACCGAAATCACCAAGACCATCAGCGGCGTCGAAGATTTTGTGGTGATGAAAGATGGGGCTATCCTAATGGGCAAAGGCAGCCGCCTCTACCGCTTTCACCCCGTAAAGAGCAAGGCTTGGCAAGAAGTCGCCGACCTCAAAAAGGTGGGCGTCACCAACATCACCCGCATGGCCGTCAGCGGAGACGGGAAATTGGCGGTGGTGAATGGGGGGTGAGGATAATTATGAGTTAAGAGAGATGAGTTATGAGTTGTAAGTGCCACTCATAACTCATCTCTCTTAACTCATAACTATTTACCCATGTTTTTCTTTTTGGTGAGTATGGAGCTGCGCAGCAATTTCATTATTTCAGTTGCGTCGTCATTCATGGAATTAAACTCTTGTTCGGAAAGGAAATCGGTTTTCCAGAGCAGTTCCAGCCAGTATTGAGTTTCTCCAATCTCTTTTTGAGCCACACTGAGTTTGTGGATAAAGTCCATGCTACTTTCAGCATTTATCGCTTCTCTTACCATCGCACCTGGATTCGTACCTGAGCGTAAAAGCTGTTTGCTAATGACAAATTCCTTTTTTTCATCGGTCAGATAGCGGTAAAGGCGGACAATCCTAATTGCCAGTTGGAATGACTTGTCCTTCAATGGACTTTTAGAATTAGGTTGATGATTATTCATTTTCTAGTTTTTTAGCTGCCAGATATAGTACCCCCATCTCTCATAGTTCATCTCTCATAGTTCATCTCTCATCTCTCATCGCTAAGAAAACTCCATTTGTCCACCCAAACCCATCTTGGTTTTCGTACTCGCCGCCACCAGCGTGGGTGCTTTCATTGAAGACATTGTACTTCTCCGTCATTTTTCCGGTCTTTTCATAAACGCTGCGAATGGTGCTCATCCAGCGGGTACGAACCTCGTCGGCGAGGTGGTGGTGGCCGTAGTTCTTCAGGCCGACGTAGGCAATCCACTGGAGTGGTGCCCAGCCGTTGGGGGCGTCCCACTGTTGTCCGGTGTCGAGCAAGGTGGTGGTGAGGCCACCCGGTTTGAGGAAGTCGTGGCGGATGATTTCCGTCACGGAATTGGCCTGCTCTTGTGTGGCAATTTTGAAAAAAAGCGGGAACATGGCAGCCAAAGTGCGGTGGTTGGTGTGCTGCTGTTTCTTGAAGTTGTAGTCAAAAAAGAAGCCGTCCGTCTCGTCCCAGCAGTAGCGCAAGATGCTGAGCCTGCGTTTTCCAGCGACCTGCGCCATGCGTTCGGCGGCGTCATCCCGGTTGGATTTTCGGCTGGCAGTTTCAAGCGTGGTTTCGAGGTGCCAGAGCAGGCAGTTCAGGTCAATGGGTATGATGTCGGTGGTGCAGATGCTGGCAAAGCCCGTCCGGTCATCGAACCAGCGGCTGCTGAAGTCCCAGCCGGATTCGGCAGCGGCCCGCACGTTGCGGTAAAGCTGCGGTGAGGGCTGCATGGAGGTCAGCGCCAGTTCCACGTCCTCCCGATACGACTCTGGTCGAGGCGTGTCGAAGGCATCCCAGTAGCGGTTCAGCACCTCGTTGCCGTCTATGCTCACCATGCGCTCGGCTGTGCGGTTTTCCTCGCTGATTTGCTTCAGGCCATTCATCCAGAAAGTATATTCCTTGACCATCGCTGGGGTGTACTTCATGAAAATGTTCTCGCCCAGGTGTTCGGCCAACAACTTGACCATCAACGAGAAAAACGGTGGCTGCGAGCGCCCGAGATAGTAGCTGCGGTTGCCGTTCGGGATGAAACCGTATTCGTTAAGCAGGTAGGCGAAATTGTCCACCATGTTTTCAATCAAATCCCAGCGCCCATGCGCCCGCAGCACCTCGGCCACCTGTGGGCCCACCGCCCGCA
>CAYTZS010000020.1:28017-40929 GCA_964442355.1 uncultured Saprospiraceae bacterium
CGTAGTACGTGCGGGTTCCGTTGGGGATGAAGCCGATGCGATCGACGAGCGAGGCGAAGTTCGCGACCATCTCCCGCAGCAGGTCGTGCTGCCCCGAGACGGCGAGGCCGAGCATGGTGAAGTAGGTGTCCCAGTAGTACACCTCCCGAAAGCGTCCACCAGGCACCACGTAAGGGTGGGGCAGGGGCAGCAGCGAGCTTTGGGCTGGCGGCATGGCATCGGGCTGTCGGGTAAGCACGTCCCACAGTGCCTCGGTGTGCTGCGAAGGTGAGCGGCCGGGGTTGCTCACGAAGTCACTGCCAACGACGGGTGGCAGCCCAAAATGGGCGTCCACAAATGATTTTAGGTCAAAACCCGGCCGAGCTTTTTCGTTTTCGTATTGCTCCGCAATGCTTTCGAGGTTGGCCTTCGGCAAACAGTCGGGAAAGGTTTTCCCATCGGGAAAAATGGCGGTCATTTGCACATCGTGAAACAGGGCCCCGAGTTCGTGGATGTAGTTCATCAGCGGGTTTGAGTGTTTGAGATTAAGCGGCTTTTGCCAATGCTTGTTTTTGCAGCCTGTTGAACATGAACAAGCTGAGCGTCAGGATGGCGATGGGCATGAGTGAAAAGTAGAAGGCGGTTTGGCCCCCGAATTTTTCGAAAATGGCACCCGTGAGCAGTGAGCCTGTCGTGCCGCCCAGCGCCGAGAAAATGACAATAAGACCCGACATGGGGCCGTGCATACGGGCAGGCAATGCGCTCAGCACGGCGCTGTTGATGGCAGGGTAAATGGGTGCCAAGAACAGCCCGATGAGCGGGAAGATGAAAGCCGCCAGCGGGGCGTCGCCCCAGCCCGTGACGCTGGAACCGTCCACGCCCTTGGCCAGCGGTATGGCCACGAGCACCAGTGCCGCCGCTGCCACGAGGCAACTCGTCAGCACGATGTACCAGTCCATTTTGCGGAGCAATGCACCTGCCAAGAACCGCCCGATGGCCGTGGATGCGGCCAGTATGCTGGCCATTTGGATGCTCAGCGAAACGGGCAGCTTCAGCACCGATTTGTTGAACGTTGGCAACCAGCTCATGATGCTCTGCTCGATGAGCACATAGAAAAATGCGCTGATGATGAATACCAGTACCAGCATTTGCGCCAGCAGCTTGAACATCTCGGCGAAGTCCTCGGTCAATGGTTTGCCGGGTTCGGCCTTCACTGCCGACTCGTCGAGCGGGGTGCTCCAAAGCAGCAGCAACGCCACGAAAGCAATGCCCGCCAGCAGGTAATAGACGCCGAGCCAAGCGGTGCTCTGTGGGTTGGCGTCATCCACGAAAGCACTGAAAATGAAGTAGCCGCAAAGGATGCCCACCATGAAAAACGACTCGATGAAGCTCATGAAACTGGCGTGTTCCTGCTTGTCGGTGGTGATGATGCCGATGGTGGCGTAAACACTGACCTTGATGAGCGCAAACGACGCTCCCACCGTGGCAAAAAGCAACTTGCTCATCGCAAAACCACCGATGGTGGGCATGAGCAGGCAGGCTGCGGTGACGAAGCCCAACGCCAACAGCATGGCCCGTTTGTAGCCGATGCGGGTGATGTAGCTGGCCACCAGGAAGGAAACGAGTGCGATGCTCAGGTCTTTGAATGCCTCCAGTACACTGGCCGACGACTCGGTGATGCCGTAGTTGTTCTGCACTTGCAGGATGACCGTGCCCACGCTGTTGAGCAGGATGGCAAAAACGAAGTAATTGAGGAAAAGAGAAAGTTTGATTCGCCAGTGGTTGGAGTTCATGTTTGTTTTTTTTATCGTGGTGCTGGGCAAATGTAATGCTCAGTTCAGTTTGTTTTCCCTCAAAACATCTGAGAACCGACGATTGACCAACTTGCTCTCAGCCCAACAGGTGATTTCTTCCAAGCCAGTGATGTTATTGTAGCCGTACTTCTCGCCAATCGCTTTCAATTTTTCATGGAGTTCGGTATACGTCTGCATTTTTAACAACTTGTTGTTCTTGGCCTGCTCAAGCTGCTTTATGCTGTTTAGGATGGTTCGCTCGAATTCGTGCAACTGTTGCTCTTTCTTCAGCCTTCGATAAACGGTGTTGTGCATGTTTTCGAGGAAGCGAGCATGCCCCAACTCGTGATGGACGACCAACTGCATTATCCTGACGAGGGCAATCAAGTCGGCTTTTCCTTTGAATTTGTTGTCGAGAGTCATGGTATCCAGCCAGTCCAGCGCTGCTACAAATTTTTCATTGATGAACAAGGTGATAAAAACAATGAACCTAAAGGTCATCTCGCTTGACTTGGTTATTTTTGGTTTGTAGCGCTGCAATCCAACTTCGATGATGCTCACCAACTCCAAAGCCTTTTCAAACTGCCTGGTGTTGAGCAGGTACAACTGTTGAATTTTATACCTGTTAATGAAGCTGGTCGCCTCTTCGTCATAGTTCATGTCGTCAACAGTGCTCAGCTTGTTTAGCCATTGTTCAAATTCATGGTAGTCTCCCAAGCGATTGCAGTTTACCAGATAATTGTAAATGTACCCTTTGTACATCACCCTATTGGAGTCACGGATATGAGGGTAGCGTTCCCAAAGTTCAAGTATTTTCTGATGAATTGTGTTGGCTGAAACAAAGTCGCCTTTTACGTAATTGATAAAGCCTTTTGCTTGGAGGTAGTATGTTCTTGCGAAAAAGCTGTCGTCTTCATTGATGCCCTTTTGTGTTAGCTTTTGCTCAATTTCGTTGACAAGCGCCACCGTAGAAGGTCGCTTCAAGGGCAACGATGTAAGAACCCAAAGCAGTTTGTTTGCCAGTAACCTCATCTCGGTTTCCGTTTGGACGGTTTGCGTCAGGTTTTCGATTTCTTCAAACAGGGCATTGATGTCCTTACTTGGGTTTTTATGGAGCATATCAATGCTCTGGTTTACCTGTCTGTTCAGAATTTCGAAGATTTGGTAGTGCAGCTCGTAATGGCGAGCAGTGGCTTTGGCTTTTTCCAACAACTTCAAAGAAGAAGCGTAAAGCCCTTTCCTTTTCAAAATATCGGCCTCCAAAAGCATGGATGAAATGGTTTGTTCGGGCTTTTCGTTTTCATTGAAACTTCGCAGCGATTTGAGTATCATTTTCATGAGCTGGTTTTTGGCTGCGGGTAGGTTAGCTGTGTTTAAGCCAAGGTTGTCAAGCGCTGCTTTCAATGCTTCTTCGTCGTACTCTTCCATCATCTCAAGCTCCTTGTACAAGGACAAATAGGATTTCTCGCCCTTCTGCAATTGGGTGTTTAAGATGAAATACCGCTTTTCGACCGTGGAAAGCCGTTTTACTAAGTCAAAAAGTTCAGTGCTTAAAGCCATGGTTTTACAATTTTTAAAACCAAAATATTTAATTTATATTTTGCAAATATGGAAAAATAAGTTCATTAATTTATTAAAATCAATTTAATTATGGTTATTTTTGAAATAATGTTCTGATAAATCAAATACCCAAGAAAGCTTGGGATTTTAATTTGGGGCAAAAAAATGTTTTGTTGGGAATTTACGCAACAAGTAATTTTGCATCACAAAAAGGCCCTAACAAGTTTGATGACACAAATTCAAAACCCACCATTCAATTACCACCAGCTTCTTTAGTCCGCTAAACCATATTCATCTAGCACATGCCCACCAAATGATGGCAATGTTGAGTGACCCGAGCATTTCCAAAACCAAGCCCTAATTTCCTGTCCCGTTAGGCCAATTGCACTCACAAGTGTTTGACAAATTCTGGCAGCTTAGTCCCAAAGGTGGGGCTAAGCTCCTCAATTGTCTTGACCCATCAAACCTCAACATCATTACCTATTTCATTTACTATGTCAGACTGCACGAAAAACACCAACTATTCCCTTTTGAACGGCGGCGGCTTGCAAATCCGCAGCATCAAATTCAGCAATGACAGGAAGGAAGTCCAGCTGGTCATGACAAGTGACGGCTCCCTTGAATGTACTCGTGACATTGATGATGTTGACTACTTGGGTATTTCCATCGTGAACAATGTCTTGGTTTTTTCCGATGCAATCAATGGCCTGAGTACCGACTTGACAGTGGACGTCGCCGACAATCCACTCGTCACAATTCAGCCAGTGATTGGTGTGTTGAACATCATTGGGACTGATGATGTGACAAATGGTTTCTCAGTTCGGCAAATGAATGTTCGCTACGATTCAGGTACCAATACAGTCCAATTTCAAGTATAGCATCGCGTTAGCGATTTTGTCATACCCTGCATGATCCTTTTACCAAATGAATGGGGTGCCCAAATGGGCATCCCAAATGCCGTTGACTTCAAATAGGCTAATCCTGCTCAGATTTTTAGCGGAAAAAGCTGACATTTGACCCATCTTTCAATATTTGAAGATTTCAACGCAACAGCTTGGCAGCCAACGATTTGCATAAAAACACGGCATTGGTCAGGGCGGAAGCCCATCGCCTTGGTTTCGACTTCGTCGGCATTGCCAAGGCTGAGCCAATGGACGAGGAGGCTAGGAGGCTAGAAGCTTGGCTCAACAAAGGCTTCCACGGCAAGCTGCAATACATGGCCAATCATTTTGACCTGCGCACTGACCCTACCAAGCTTGTCCCCGGCGCAAAATCGGTCATCGTGCTGCTGCACAACTACTTTCCCAAAGAAAAACAGCTCGACCCCAAGGCTCCAAAACTCGCCCGCTATGCCTACGGCGAAGACTACCACCATATTTTGAAACGGAAGCTTAAAGACCTGCTGCTTTTCATCCAAGAAAACATAGGCGAAGTGGATGGCCGCTGCTTTGTGGACTCGGCCCCAGTATTGGAAAGGGACTGGGCCAAACGGGCTGGGCTCGGCTGGACGGGCAAGAACACGCTGCTAATCCGGCCAGGTGCCGGCTCTTATTTTTTCTTGGCAGAGCTAATCCTCGATTTGCCGCTGGTAGTAGATGACCCCATCCGTGACCACTGCGGCACCTGCCGCCGCTGCATTGAAGCCTGCCCCACCGAGGCTATTTCACCTGAAGGATACCTATTGGATGCTTCCAAATGCATCAGTTACTTGACCATTGAACTGAGGGAGCAAATCCCTGAGGAGTTTGCCGGGAAGATGGCGGGCTGGGCTTTTGGCTGTGACATTTGCCAAGAGGTTTGCCCTTGGAACCGTTTTGCGAAGCCGCATCATGAGCCAAGTTTTGAGCCACACCCAGATTTGATGGGCATGACGGCAGAGGAGTGGCACGAAATAACGGCTGATGTGTTTGGGAAAATCTTCAAAAAATCAGCCGTGAAAAGGACGAAGTTCGAGGGGCTGCAGCGGAACTTGCAGTTTCTGAAAACTGGTGTAGAATAGGAGGGCAACAAAAAAACTACAATACGCTATTTTTGTGGCAAGCAAATGGACTGAAAATTTGGCTGAATCCACTGTTTTTTGTCACATTGTTTCAAACCTTCGTGCCCGAAAAGCATTTGTAGCTTTGGGCAATTGACTGCAAATTATCCTTTCATTTTGTCTAGCATCTTTTCACAACTAGTTGTCAAAACATGATTCTTCGTTTTTGCTGTATTTCTGTTTTTTGTTTGACCTTATTTGCTTGTGGTTCACCTGAAAAAAATACTGACGAGCCAACTGCCGCCGAGCCCTCTGCTCAAGCAGAAGCATCAACGGCCGAGGCCAACAAGAAGACCATCGTTTTTTTCGGGAACAGCATCACCGCTGGTTACGGATTGGCCAATGTCTCCTCTGGCTACGTTTCGCTCATCCAACAGCGCCTCGATTCGCTCGGGCTGCCCTACCAAACCGTGAACGCTGGACTCAGCGGCGAAACCTCTGCCGGCGGCAACGAACGGGTAGATTGGGTTATCAAAAAGCCGGTGGACATCTTTGTGCTGGAGCTTGGCGGCAACGATGCATTGCGTGGCTTGCAGCCCGATGAGACCTATAAAAACTTGAGTTCTATCATTGAAAAAGTGAAAACAAAGTACCCTTCGGCAAAGGTCGTACTGGCAGGGATGCAGGCCCCGCCAAACATGGGCCAAACATACACCAAACAGTTTCGGGAGATGTACACCCGGCTGGCCAAAGCACACGATACGGCGCTCATTCCGTTCATACTTGAGGGGGTTGGTGGCATCCCTGAATTGAACCAAGGTGACCGCATCCACCCCAATGAGCAGGGGCAGGTCATCATGCGGGAGACGGTGTGGAAAGTGCTAGGCCCTTTGGTTGGTGCAAGGTAGCGCCCCGTTCATCAATCAAGCTGGGTCTTCAATCATACCATTCAGCAATTGCTTAAAGTATCGGTAAGTCTCCACTTGCGACTGAATTTTTTTCCCTTCACTGTTGCGGTAAGTGTTCGTGTTGTCACGGTCAATGATGCGTGCCTTTGTATTGTCCTTCCATTGGATGGAAATCACGTCCCTGATTTGCCGCTTTACGGCCTCGTCATACACTGGGAATACCGTTTCCACCCGCCAACTGAGGTTTCGGGTCATCAGGTCGGCACTGGCTAGGTAAATCTCTTCTTGTCCAAGGTTGTGGAAGATAAACACCCGTGCATGCTCCAGGTATCGGTCAACAATGCTGATGATTTTGATGTTGTCGCTCACTCCCGGCAATTCGGGCACTACGGAGCATATTCCCCTGATTATCAACCGGATGGGGACGCCAGCTTGACTCGCTTGGTAGAGCTTTGCGATCATTTTTTCGTCCTGAATGCTGTTGAGCTTGAGGGCAATGCCACTTGGCCTGCCCATGCGGGCATTGGCGATTTCCCGGTCGATTAGCTGCTCGATTTTTTCCCGCATCTCAAACTGCCCTACCAGCAAATGCCGGAACGGTTCGGTGGGTTTTTCACCAGTTTCCAGGAAATGAAACAGCCTAGACACCTCGCTGGTGAGCCTTGGTTCTGTTGTGAACAAGCTGAAATCGCTGTAAATCTTGGCCGTGTCTTCGTGGAAATTTCCGGTACTGAGGTAGGTGTAAGTCTGCAAGCCATCACCTTCCCGCCGTTCGACTTGCGCCAGTTTTGAGTGAACCTTGACACCTGGCAGGCTCCAAGCCACGTTCACGCCAGCTGCTGTCAGGCGCTCGCCCCAGTTGAGGTTGGCCTCCTCGTCGAAGCGGGCTTTCACCTCGATAAACACGAAAACCTCTTTGCCATTTTCCACGGCCTCCATCAGCGCCTCCATGATGCGGCTTTGTTTTGCCACACGGTATTGCGTGATTTTTATTTTCGTAACGGCAGGGTCGAACGCTGCTTTTTCAAAAAAAGCAACTACGGGGTCATAGGAATGGTACGGAAAAGCAAGCATATGGTCTTTGCCCCGGAGGGCATCGAAGAAATCGGGAGCATTCTGCAATGGGCGATAAGGAAGGGGCGGTTGAGGCACGTTTTTCAGTTCTGCCAAGCCAAAGTCTGGGAATTTGAAGAAGTCGAAATTGTTGTGGTAGCGGCCTTCCACCAACAGGTCTGATTTCTTTAGGTCAAACGATTCTACCAGAAAATCCAACAGTTCCAGTGGCATTTCACGGTCGTAAACAAAACGGCTGGCTGGGCCTACGTGGCGCTTGACGAGGCTGGTGCGTATCTTGGTCAACAGGTCGCCTGTGAACTCGTCGTCAATGTACAGCTCGGCGTCACGGGTGAGCTTGATGGAGTAGGTGTCCACGATGTCGTAGCCGGGAAACATGTCACCGAGGCAGTGCCGCACGATGTCGTCGAGCATAATCAGCTCCCGGCGGCCATTGAGCGAGGGCAGTTGGATGAAACGGGGCAGGTGGTCGCTCGGCACCTTCACGATGGCGTACTGGGTGGTGTGGTCGTCCTTGTCCTCCATGTGTACCATCAGGTACAGCGAGGCATTGTTGAGGAACGGCCTGATTTTGCCTTTGAGCAACAAAACCGGTTGCACGAAGGGCAGCATGTACTCGTCGAAATATTGCTCCACGAACTGTCGCTGTTTCTCCCCAAGTTGCAGCCTGCGGCGCAAAAAGATGCGGTGCTTGCCCAGTTCTGGTACGATTTGCCGCTCGAATATCTCGCTGAACTCCTGCTGCTGCTCGTTCACGATTTGCTTAATCTGCTTCAAAATCGCTTTGGGGTTGTAGTCAAAAACTTGGCGTGTTTTCTTGCCTACCCGCATCAGGTTGCGGTGGTTGGCCACCCGTACTCGGAAGAATTCGTCGAGGTTGGATGAGTAAATGGCGAGAAATTTCAGGCGCTCCAGCAGCGGCACAGTTGGGTCTTTGGCTTCTTGCAAGACCCGGTAGTTGAACGAAAGCCAACTGATGTCCCGGTGCAGGAACGGATAGTTTTCGGTGTCCACATTTGGCGATTCGACGGCTGCTGTCATGATGTTTGGTGCAGTATTTTGAGAAAATTTAGCGGCTAAAATAGCAAGATTCGGAGGGCATGGAAATGGAAGGCAATCTTTGCACCGAAATTTAACAGTACGTTGAAAACAGAGAACTCAAAAAAGGAAAAAAGGCCGGACTGTGTTAATTCTCAATTTTCCATTCTCCATTAAAACAAGGTCATCTGCTGCCCCTCCGGTTCATTCCCGCCAAGCTTCGGCCCCCTCGACATTACGCCCGTCACGCCCTTTGTTTTTTCAAAAAACGCTGCTGCGAGGTCGGGTGCCAACAGGTTGTCAGGCTCGTGGGTAAAAAAGTAACATTCGTTCAAACCCCTTGAAAACCAGTCGGATAGTCGGGCAGCCCAGTCGTCGAGGCGGGTGAAGTCGGTGGGGTGCAGGTCGTTCCCGACAAATCGGACAAGCACCTTGTCGGTGGTGAGGCGCATGTGCGCAACGTCCCGTCGGCCCGCCACATCGGTGATGACGGTGCTGACGCCGTATTTTTCCAGCAGGTCAAACAACAGGTTGGAATTGGCAGGACTGCTGAACCAACTTGCATGCCGCACCTCCACGGCCAGTGGCAAGGTGAACTGTTTCAAAAAAGCCTCCAGTACCGCAATCCGCTCCACACCGAAATAAGGCGGCAGTTGTATGAAACAGGGGCCGAGCTTGCTGCCCAGTCCGGTCATTGCTTCGCAAAACCGTTGGATAAGGTCGCCGCCCGTGCCGAGGTCGGCAGCATGGCTGATGCTTTGCAGCACCTTCGGGCAAAAGCGGAAATCGTTGGCGGCCTCGTCGTGCCAGTGTTGCACCGTGAACGGGTCGGGGATGCGGTAGTGCGTCGTATTCAGCTCGATGGTGTTGAACTGACGGGTGTAGTGTCGCAGGTATTCAGGCGTTTTGGTGCCTTTTGGGTAAATCTTGCCGACCCATTCCTTCACGCTCCAGCCCGTGGCGCCGATGTAGAGCGATTTACGATTTGTGATTGCCGATTTACGATTGGAAAAGACAGTAACATTGCCCGGCGGGTCGGGAGAGAGGCGGAAGTCAACTTTTGAGACGTCGGGCAGTTTGCCGAATTCCATTGCTTGGGAATTTTTGTTGCCGCAAAGAACTTCAAAATCGGTAGTATTTTCAACTCACCCCAATTAGCGGTATATTTGGCAGGCTCAAAGGCGGATTGCCCTATTTTTTCATCAAAAACTTTGAACATGAAGGCATTTTTTACCCTCGGTTTTCTCCTCTTGGCTGCTTCGTCCATTTTTGCGCAGCAGAACAAATGGATGAAGGACGAGAAAAACATCCTCACCGTCACCATCACCAAAGATGCCACCAAGGCCGAGCTGATGGACTTGAAAAAACAGCTTTTGGATACCTACCAAATCAAGTTTGATTGCCCGCAAATGGAGTTCAAGAAGAATGGAAAACAGCTGAGATACCTCAGTTTGAGGGTCGAGATGCCAACTGGTGAAGTCGGTACAGTCAGCACGACCTTCATCAAGCCAGGCCAAGTTATCGGCTTCCACTTCGACCGAAACGAGGAGGCTTACGATGTGTTCGGGGTGTGGACGAAGTAGCGGGTGAGAGCGGTTAAAATGTGAGTGTTCCAATGTCCATCCGCTCAGGCTATCACGTCCTCAACCGCCAATAAATGCGCTAGAAAATTAGGAATGCATGAAAAATTCGAGGCACTCATCGAAGGCTACCTCGCCGATGATTATGCTACTTGTGAGGACTTTTTTGACGAAAAATTAATTGCAGCCCTGCGGAAAAACTTATTGAAAGGCCATGCCGACGGCATCATGCATCGAGCAGGTGTTGGTAAACAGGCCAGTTTTCAGCAGAACCAAAAAGTGCGGGGTGACGTGATTTCGTGGATTGAAAACGACTCGATTGAACCGTCCGAACTTGGGTTCATGCGAATTGTTGAGGCTTTTTACCGCCACCTCAACCAAACCTGCTACACGGGCATCAATGGCTGTGAATTTCACAATGCCCTTTACGAGACGGGCAGCTTTTACAAGCGGCATCTCGACCAATTCAAGCAGGATTCCAATCGGCAATTTTCGTTGGTCACCTACCTCAACGAAGAATGGATGGATACGGACGGCGGTGAGTTGGTGCTGTATCTCAGTGGTGAAGTGAAAATCATCCAGCCGCAGGGTGGGCGGGTCGTTTTTTTCAAGGCAGATAAAATCGAGCACGAAGTTCGACCCGCAAGCCGGGAACGGATGAGTATTGCGGGGTGGCTTTTGAGAGAATAATTGTGTTTGGGTATTTATGTGTCTATGTGTTTGATAGGGAGTTGTATTGAATTTCAACTTTTGCAGTTTTTACAAATACATAAACACAATTCCTCGCCCGTTCACATCTCGTGTATCTCCCAAGCGTTTTGGTTCTCCACATCGTCCAAGATGGTGAGGTAGTTCATGTAGCGCAGGGGGCTTATCTCGCCATTTTCGACGGCCTCCTTCACGGCGCACTTGGGTTCGTTGCGGTGCAGGCACTGCCCTCCGAAGCGGCAGTCAGCCGATTTTTCAAAAATCTCCCGAAAGTTGTGGGCCACATCCAGCGGTGATAAGTTGTTGAAAGCCAGCATCTTAATGCCCGGTGTGTCAATGATGGAGCCGCCAAAGCTGAGGGGAAACATCTCGGCGAAAGTGGTAGTGTGCTGGCCCTTGCCGGAGTAGTCGGAGAGGTCGCCCGTGCGCAGCTCCAGGGTAGGTTCGACGGCGTTGACGAGGGTGCTTTTGCCCACGCCCGACTGCCCGCTGATGAGCGTGGTTTTGTCACGTAGCAGTGCCCGGAGGGCATCCAAGCCATCGCCCGTTTGTGCCGAAACGAGCAACACGAGGTAGTCAATCCCTTCGTAAAGTTCTTTCAGGATTTGGAAAGTTTCCAGAGCCTCGTCGTCGTAGAGGTCGGCCTTGTTGAAGACGATGCAAGTGGGGATGTTGTACGGCTCGGTCATGAGCAGGAATCGGTCAATGAAGCCCTGTTTCAGGTTTGGCTCAACGATGGTGGTGATGAGCACCGCTTGGTTCACGTTGGCGGCCAGTAGGTGGAGGTCGTGCTTGCGGCGGGGCGACTGCCGAACCACGTAGTTTCGACGGGGCATCACTTCTTTGATGAGTCCCCGGCCTTCTTCTTCGAATTCTACCTGCACCTCATCGCCAACGGCAACGGGGTTGGTGGTTTTCAGACCGCCAAGGCGCAGCTTGCCCACGATGCGGCAGTCTTGCACGTCACCATTTTCCATGCGCACTTGGTACCAGCTGCCAGTGGATTTTATTACGATTCCTTTCTTCAAAATGCTTTCAGTTTTCTGTTGGTGCTAGGTGTGGCAAAACGTTCATCGCCAGCCACCTTCTGCATTGAGGCAAAGTTAACTGAGAAATGGAGTGCGAAGTTCCGGGCTTTGAAAATACCTTTCAAGCGATGCTGTGAGCGGAAGTTGGCAGTGTCTTTTTTTGTGAAAAAGCAATCCTGAGAGAAAGTTGTTCCAAAATATAATTCCGAGCCTTCCGTTCTGGTTGGGTGATTTTTGATGATTTATAGCTACTTCGGTTTTCAAAATTCGGGTCAAAAATGTCAAATCCTTGATTATTAAACAGTTGCGAAATAAAAATTTCTTTTCGCCAGTCAACATTTTAGAAACTCAACCAGTTACACACCCTTGAGAAAACTTGAATACACCTTTTACCACTAAATACTATGAACATCGCTACACAAAATTCAAGCAGAGGGAACTCACAGCAATTATTGAATGAAGATGATTTAGAACGAAGTTGGAATTACGCTGGAGCCAATGCTTTCGACAGGACATTTCTTCCCATGAAAAGCAAGAAAAAGCTTGCATTGCTGGCTGTTTGCATTGTGACTGGCGCTTTTTTGCTGAATTTTTCTGCCTCCAGCCCGAAAACGGCTACTGCCTGCCTCGAACTTCCTACCCATCTTTTCACCTCCATTGAGCGAAACGGAAAATTTACCAAAGACGAAAAGCTGCCACAAACTTTCACGAAAACCGAGTGGTCGGAACTCGGCCTCCCGATGATTACCGAGGAGCTGAAACTGGCACTCCAGCACCAATTGCACGTGTTGGACGATTCCAAAATGTCCGACAACCAAAAGATTGGCAATTTGAAAGTGACTTATGGCGAGTTGCGGGACGTCATCGAACTGCTGATTCAGCGAGCTGGCACCCAACCCAATGACCTGCACCAATACCTCGAAGCTTGGCAGACTTGGGGCGACGACCAGATGGGCAACGTCTATTTCACGGGTTATTTCACGCCAGTTTTGAAGGTGAAAAAAAACAAGGACGGCAAATACAAATACCCTATTTACGCTTTCCCAAAAAACTGGAAGGGCAAGCTGCCCAGCCGTCGTGAAATTGATAAGAAGGGGGTGCTGGAGTCGAAAGACCTCGTACTGGCATACGCCACCAATCCGCTCGACATCTACTTCATGCAGTTGCAGGGCTCCGGCACGGTGGAATACGTGGACACCAACGAGCGCACCCTGCTCCGCTACGATGGCGAAAATGGCTATCCGTACCGCAACATCCAGTACTTTT
>CAYTZS010000021.1:0-40704 GCA_964442355.1 uncultured Saprospiraceae bacterium
CTTGGCGAGGTCCACTTCTTCTTCCGGTGTCAGCAGGTCCACTTTCCCGATTTCCTGCAAATATTTCTCAAGAGATTGGCTCTCCCGGTTAGTGATTGATTTTGTAATTTTTAGCTGTCTCATTAATACGCCAAGATTTGAAAAGGTTTAGTGTTGTCTTGTTGTCCTGTATTGTTTCAGAATGATAAGTATGGGAAGAACGCTTGGGGCAAATTTAGTTGCCCAACTTAAATGGTGAATTTTGTTATGTCAAACGCATTGATTTTCAGGGTCTTTTGTTCTGAGAATGCCATTCGGTCCGAGGATGGGAAAAAACGCTGCAAAAATAGCGGAATTGCATGACGTTATCAATCAAAATGCATAGAAAGAAAATTATATCCCCATATTTTTTATGCAGAAGCAATTGATTTTTAGGGAGCTTTAATTTTTTGGGCTCCTGTTTTTTGTTTAAAAAAAACTTCTGGTAGCCTATTTTACACGATCATGGGTGCGGTAAAAAGTAAATTGATTCGATTTTTTTGAAAAATCCACATTTTCCTTTTTACTTGCGGCGTTTCTCGCAAAGTGGTTACAAAGTTCGGCATTCAAGCGTCGTTATCAACAACCAACTAATGCGGCATTTCATCAACCTGCATGGTAGTTTTGGCCAGGGCCAAGCTGCCTTCACCAATTAACGCAAGCGAAAAGGCCAGACATCCAGCTGCTGCAATCAGCAAAAAGCCTAGAATGGATGGCCATGAGCAAAAAAAACAAGTCCAGCTGTATGAAACGAGTAAAGATTACACTGGAATTTATACTCAAGGCTTCTCCCGCCTTGCTGTATCAATTTTTCACCTCGCCTTCAGAACTTGTCCGCTGGTTCTGTGACGATATTGAAGTACAGGGTGAAACCCTCTACACCTTCAGTTGGAGTGGTTATCCAGAGCCTGCCCGCCTCTCTGAGGACATTGAGGAGGAACTCGTCCACTTTGATTGGCTTGACGAAGACCGCCTTGGCGAATACCTTGAGTTTAAAATTTACCAAGCGCCCGTTACCAGCGAAACCATCCTGGAAATCACCGACTTCTGCGATGAAGATGAGGTAGATGAGCAAAAAGCGCTTTGGGACGCCCAAATCAAAGTATTGAAAAAAGAGACTGGGAGCGGAAATTGAGCGCGAGTCAATCGCAACCTGCCTGCTCAAAACTTCCATTTTGCTTAGGTTTGCCCTAAAACAACCCACGCCGTGAAACTCATCTTCGGTCTTCAACTCGACAATCCATCCTTGCCCCGGCCCGAAACTGAGGCGGGTTCTCACTATGTCGGCCCGAAAGGCTTGCTGTTGCTGTTTGAGACTTGGTATGGCCTCGGTGGCAATCCCAATGACATTGACTACTTACGGGTGGAACAGTACCGTCAAGTGTTGTTGCGGCACTTAGTTGCGGCCACTGTCCAGCCGTTTTACCAAAAATCCTTTGAAGCCGACCAATTCACTACCGCCGCAGAAATGCTTTCCCGGCGGGACGAACTGTTGCTTTCAGGCTGGGATTTTACGAAAAAGACCGACCAGCCGTCCCGCCTCGCTACTATCTCCGAACTTGAAGCCATTTTTCAGGACGAAGCCGCCGAGTTGGCCATCGTCCCCGGCTTTTCCGACCGCTTCAATGCCGTGCTGCTTGCACTTGCTGAACGGCCCGCACCAGTTTCCGAGATTTGGGTAAATGAACCCCTTGGGTTGTTGCCCCGCCATTTCCAGCGTTTTTTTGAAAAATTAAGTCAAACAACCGGCGTCGAGGTACGCCAACTTTTGTTGCCCGAACTGCCCATCACTGCACAGACGGATTTGCAAAAATTCCAGCAGCGGCTGGTCACCGCCAACCCCGGAAAGACCAAGGAAACGCTGCAAAATGACGGCTCTCTGCTCCTTTTGCGTGCCCGCCGTGCCAGCGAGGCTGCCGCTTGGTTGGCGCAATTGGTACGGTTGAACTTTGGTGGAAGGAATTGGGAGTCAGGTGTTGAGTCAACGCCAACCCCCAATTTCCTGATTTCCGACAAAAACCGCACACTCGACCTCGCCCTCATCCAAGAGGGGCAGCCAAGTCTCGGCATTCAGAGTACCTCGTTGGCCAGGCCTACGCTGCAGCTTTTAAAGTTGGTGACGGCTTTTCTCTGGGAACCTGTCAATCCGTATCATATTCTGGAGTTCGTCTCGCTATCGGTGAAACCGCTAGCCGAGGAACTGTCCACACGCATCGCCAACCAAGTAGCTGCCACGCCGGGCCTACAAGGGGAAGGTTGGTACGCCATGATTAATCGCTACTTCGAAGAACTCGCTGAAAATGAATCGCTTACGGTAGTGAACGACCAGCGGCGGCAGTACAACTTTTGGTTTGAGCGGCGGCGCTACGACATGGGCCGTACGGCTCCCAAAAGCGAGGTCACGGCCATTTTCGACCACCTGCGGCAGTGGGCTGTCAAGGCGTTTGAGGATGGCGGTGGGCGCAATCACTCGCTCATCGTGCTCAGCGAGCAGGCCAAGCGTGTGGCTGAACTGCTGAGTGCCTTGCCAGAACAGGAGCTTGGTCACCTGGAGCTGGAGCGAATCGTGCGCACAATTTATGAGCCTTCACCAGTGGTCTTGCAACAACAAGAAGCAGGTAGTTTGCCCTATGTACAGCATCCGGCGGCATTCACAGGCGCAGTTGGAGAAGTGTGGTGGTGGAACTTCACGCAGCAGGAGCAGCCGCATTTTTTTTCAAAGTGGTCAAAAAACGAGCGGGTGTGGCTGGCGCAAAGCGGCGTTCTGCTCGACACGCCAGAACAAGATAACGCTCGCCAACTTTGGCAGCAGGCTCGGCCCGTGCTGGCCGCTACCAGCCGCCTCGTGCTGGTGCTGCCTGAGTCAGTAGATGGCACGGCGGTGAACCCGCACCCGCTGTTTGGTGACTTGCAGGCAGCTTTTGGCAACTTGGAAATCATCACCCAAGAGCTGGGCAGGCATGGACATCAAGCTTTTGCCCCTCATTTTACCCTACCAAAATACAAGACTGTGCCGCTGCGCCAACTGGGCAGGCCGATGGCGTTTTTGCAAATCAACAGAAGCGGGAACATGCAGCGAGAGCGAGAGTCGCTGACAAGCTTGGAGACACTTTTTTACTTCCCGTACCAATGGTTTTTCAGGTACAAAATTCGGTTGAACAAGTCGAGCATCCTGAGCGTGGTGCCCGATAACACATTGATGGGCAACTTGGCCCACCGGGTTTTTGAAAAATTGCTGAAAGAAGACATTCACGGCATGAGCAAAGCGGAGGTGGAGGCAAGGGTGGAGCAGGAAAGTCGCCGCTTGCTGGTTCGGGAAGGTGCCACGCTGCTGTTGTACGGCCGGGAGCCTGAGCGGGTAGCTTTTGTCAACAAGTTGAAATTTGCGGCTTGGAGCCTCGTCACCCACATCCGTGACAACGGCTGGCGAGTGGTGGCTACCGAAAAGCCGTTGGATGGCCGTTTCCCGCTGGGCGACGAGGCTCGCCCAGAGGTCAGGGGCATTGCAGACCTCGTACTGGAGCGCCCCGGCGAACTGGCCGTGGTGGACATCAAATGGCGTGGCAGTGGCTGGCGGGAGTCGGTCATCCGCAACGGCGAAGACCTACAACTGGTGCTTTACGCCCGATTGGCGTCACCTCCCGGCGAATGGGCACACACGGCCTATTTCATCGTGGAAAACGGAAAAATGCTGGCCCGGAACGCCCAAGCTTTCAGGCATGTGTCGCCTATTTCGCCCACTGACGACCATCGGGAGGTGAGCGAAAGCATATTGATCCGCATGGAAGCGACGTGGCATTGGCGCATGGAGCAACTGTCGAAAGGAATTGTCGAAGTGCGCTGCCGACAAACGCTGTCTGCCATCGAGGAGGCTTATGCTGGCGAGGAAAACGGAGCCTTGATGAACGACATCCTGGAGATGAAGGGAGAGGACGCCAAATATGACGACTATCGAGCATTGATAAATTTAATTGATTAAAGCGTATTGCTTTATCATTCACGGATGATAAATTTACGACTTGTGACCAAAGCCTGACCAAGCGTCTGAACTGGGCTTTTCAATTTTGAAAGCCGATTAATGCACCTATCAAGAAATCAGGCTTAACATGCAACACCTTCAAGTACTTCTGGTCGAGGACGACCGTTCGGCAGCACTGGACGTTGAGATGCTGCTGGACGAGATGGGCCTCCAATTGGCTGCTATCAAGGACAATGCTGAGGATGCCCTCAGCTACATCTACGCCGAGCAGCCCGACCTCATCATCATGGATGTTGAGCTGAAAGGCAAGCTGTCGGGCCTCGATATTGCGAAGGAAATCAGCCACCTGCGCATACCGGTCGTGTTCACGACTTCCTACAAAGACAAAATCAGCTTCGAAGCCTCGAAGCAAGCCTACACTTTTGGATATTTGGTAAAACCTTTTGACAAGCTGAGCTTGCAAAGTGTCTTGGAGCAAGCGGCCAAAGTGCTTTTTCCTGGCGGAGAGATTGAGGAATCCAGCACAGCTGCGTCAGTGAATATCTTGCCTGGTACGGTGCTGGTCAAGCATGTAAACGTGCTTTACCCTGTGCGTTTCGACGAGATACTCTTCATCCAAGGCGAGGGCAACTACTGCTCCATCCACACGGAAGGCCGAAAATTCATGCTGAAACTTTCACTGCGGAAGTTGCTGGAGTCGCTGCCTGCCAGCGATTTTTCGCCCGTCCACAAAAGCTTCGTTGTGCGGCTCGACAAAGTGGATTCGATTGACATTGGCAGCGGGAAACTGACGATTGGCAAGGAGGTTTTGCCACTTGGCAGGAATTTTAAGACTACCTTTTTGGACAGGTTCAATGTTCTGAAATAGCTTGGCTTTCTGAGCTTGGCAGTTTGACAACAAAAAGCGCCCCACCACCGGTTTTGTTGAATGCTTCGATAGTGCCGTGATTGATTTCTGCCAGATCATGGCATAGCACCAGTCCCAGTCCATTTCCTTTTTCGCCTTTTGTGCCCGTGCTCCCTTTTTTGTTTTTGAGGGAAAAAATGTTGGAAAGTTCCGCAGGTGGGATGCCCACGCCCGTGTCGCCAACGCTGATGAAAGTGCCGTCGCCTCGTCGCTCAATGGACAATTCCACCGTCCCATTTTCATGGGTAAATTTGATGGCATTGTCCACGAGGTTGCGGATGATGGTGGACACGCTGTCCCTGTCTGCGAAAATCGTTGTTTTGCCAACGCTTTGGAAAATGAGCTGGATGCCCTTGGCTTCCGCAAATTGTTTGTAAAGCCCCACCACCTCTTCAACTATCTCAGCGGCTTCATTCAATTGAGGATGGTGCGGAAACCTTCCCTCCTGCACGATGGACCATTTCAGCAGGTTGTCAAGCAAATTGCGGACATTGGCAACAGCGTTTTCGACGTTTTCGCCGAGTTCGTACACCTCGTCAGTGCGGTTCTGGCGGATGAGGAAGGCAACCTTGCGGGCCAGTCCCCCCAAGGTGATGAGCGGTGAGCGCAGGTCGTGGCCAATGATGCCGAAGAGCCGGTCTTTGGTCTGGTTCAGCGACTCCAACTCGGCGTTTTTTTGGATGAGCTCTTTGGTGCGCTGCTCCACGAGGGCCGACAGGCGCTGCTGCTCCCGGCGCAGCCATTTGACCCTCCACCTGATGAAAAGGTAGGTAGAGATTGCAAAGGCAAGTGCGCACAGCAGCGCAAACTTCCAGGTTTTGTGGAATGGCTGCAAGACAGTGACGGGAATGGCCAACTCGTTTTCTGCCCAATAACCGCCACTGCCTTGGGCTTTGATGCGCAGCGTGAAATTACCGTAGGGTAGTGCGTTGAGGCGAATGATGTTCTCCGTCTGCACCGTCCAGTTCTTGTCGAGCCCCTCCAATTTCCATGCGAACACTTGCTTTTTTACCAAAAAATCGAGGAAGACAAATTGCAGGGTGAAGAATTTTTCGTCTGGTTTGATGATGATTTTTCCGCTGTTGCGAAACGCTTCTAGCCTATCCTCCAGCACATTTCCGCTCAATACTTTCAAGGCGGATACCAACAAGGGGGCGCTGTGTTTTTTGCTGGTGATTTTAGCGGGATGGAAGGCTGTTATTCCGTTGAGGCCACCAAAGTACATGCTGCCATCGGAGCCCCGCAGGTGGGAAGAGTTGTTGAACTCCTCTTGCGTGGTGCCTTCGCTGGGCAGGTAGTTGATGACGGTGCCCGTGCGTTTTTCAAACTGCATCAGGCCGTAGTTGCTGGGCAGCCAAAGATGCCCCAGCCCATCGTCGTAGGCAGCGTAGATGATGTCGTGGGATAGCCCGTCGGTGGTGGTGTATTGCTTGACGAGGTTGTTTTTTCTGTCCCATTTCGTGAGCCCGCCCCCACGTGTTGCCAGCCAGCATATCCCCTCATTGTCAATGGTCAGGTGGTAGATGTAGTTTTGGAAAAATTTGGCAACAATGCCCTTCTCCCGGTGCATTTGAAACAGGCCGTTGCTGGTTGCCAGCCAAAGGCATTCCTTGGTGGGCAGGATGTGCAGGATTTCCAATTTGGCCAGTTCCTCAAATTCATTGAGGAGGGGGTAAGATTCGATTTCAGCTGTTTCTTGGTTGAAAACGAGCAAGCCCTGCAATCTGCTACCAATGTAGATACTCCCAGTATAACTGTCTTCAAACACTCGCAATGGCTCTACGGGAGCCATGATTTCATTGCTGAAATTGATGTTTTCAAACTTCAAGTCAGCTCCTTTCGACCTCACGATTTTTTTGGCGTGGCTGCCCAACCAAACAGAATTGTCAGTGGCTCGGAGTGCACCGAAATGTACTTCAGGGCTTACTTTTTTGTGTTGGCCATTTTGCAGGTTTATCTGGTAAATGCCACTGTAAGTACATGCCAGAATGTTTTTTTCGTCCAGTTCGATGATGCTGCGAACGCTGAACCCAATGCCTTCACCCTGAAGCAGTTTTCGGAAGGCTGGCTGCCGCAATGTGACGGCAACAATGCCTTCCTTGCCACGAATCCATGCTTGGTTCTGGGAGTCGAAGAAGATGCTCCAGGCATCGAATTGCTGCCAGAAATTGCTGGGCTTTTCGTTTTCTGCCAACAGTTCCCCGTCCTTGTTGAAGACCATCAGGTGCTTTGTCAAAGCCACCCAAATACGGCCTTGCAGGTCAAAGTTGGCGGCGATGGCTGCTGCCCGGTCTTGAATGACGGGAAAGGCAAAGGGTTGTCCATTTTTAGTAAATTCGATCAGGCGAGGCGGCTTGTTTTGCTTGATTTCCCAGAACTGCAATGCGTAGTCAACGCCACTGGGCAGTGCTTTGAAACTTCCCACGAACACGCTTGAGTCGGTATGGGCTACCGAGCAGTAGCTTTTCACGGGCATTGGGTATTCGTTGAGCAGCTTGGCCGCAATGTCAAACTCTTTCAACCCATTGATGTCTGCCAAGAACAAAGTGCCCCACGGCGTTGAAAATTTGAGGTTGAACCGCCTACTTAGTCCTGTTGGCGATGGTTCAGCGATGTATTGTAGCTTGCCATTGTAGCGAAATGCATATTCATTATTCACGATACCCCATATATCACCTCCTCGGTCGTTGCGAATCAACAAAACTGATTTGCCAGCTAGCTCGGGTGCCAACTTTTCGAGCGGGGTAACAGTCTCTGTCACGGGGTCGAGGATGTCAACTTGAAGTTGGTCATTATTTATCCAAAGCTTTCCGTTTGAATCCAACTGAAGAAACGAGCGGGAGTTTACCCGAAGCTTGTGGGAGGCGGCGTTGAAAATCTTGAAGTCCTTGCCATCGAAGCGGTTGATGCCGTAATCAGTGCCAATCCAGATGAATCCTTGCCTGTCCTGCACCACATTGGTCACAAACCTTGAGGACATACCCTCTTCCACCACAAAATGCCGATAGTTGAAACTGTACTCTTGCGATAACACTGTGCTGGCTGCAAACAGCAGCAAAAAGGCAAGCCAATAATTGCGGGGTGGCGTTTGCCAAATGGGTAAGTAGGTTATTGTTCCCAAAATGATTAGAGGTTGTCGCTAGAATACAGTGACAAAGCTATGGTTTGAGACAACAATCCCAAGAATTTGAAAAGCGAAAGCGAGAATAAAATATTTAGCCACTGGCCCAAAAAAAGAACGCCGGTCATGCCGGCGCCCAACTCCAATCGAATCGGTCAAAAAGATCTTAGGTGTTTAATAACTATAATATTTTTAACCTTCTGCGTGTTTCATGATGGGGCAATCGAGGACACTGCGCTTGGCAGAAACTATGATTGCAGATTGAATCTGCCGTCAAATCTCAGTAAAATGAGTAGCCTCATACTCGGAGATTGATGAACGGCGGAATTGGGGTGATGAATGACAGTAAATGGCATTGGAGCGCAGTAACGGACAATCTAAGCTGCCTGTTTTGCCATTTGATGTGCATTTTGCCATTATCATCCTTTGGGTTGCTACAAAGTTTTTATTCCCCGAAAAACATCCTTATTTTAGCGTCACCAATTCAGACATCTTACCTAAAGCCTCACCCCCGAACATTTTGGGCAGTAGCGCTTCAATTTTCCATAGATATACTTAACCGTTGAGGGGCAAGTCTCCTTTTTTCATCATCAAAAACTTGAATTATGAACACGTGTACCATCTGGTCATTTTTTCAATCCAAAAAACCGAGGCTAGAGCGGTTTGTGCTTCGCAAAATCTGGCTAATGCCATTGCTCTGCGTAGCTGCCCTAGCCTTTCAGTCTTGGGATTACTACCAGCCTTGGGCCGCTGCACCCAATAGTGCAATGGCGCTGCAGCCTGTTGGCGCTTGGAGCAACCTATCGCCTGGGCAGCGGCTGACCTTGCAGTCAGGAGGCACAGTCCCCGGTTTCAACTCCGGTATTTGCAGCGGAGCCAACCCCATCCTGCTCAGCATTACCTCTGGCCCAGCTCCAAATGCTCCTGACAACAATGCCATCAACGCACGGCAGCCACGGCGCTGGGGCAACAGTTCCTTTTACCTAGCCCGCCAAATCATGGGTGGTTCTGGCGTTCAATACTGCTTCGACTTGAGCATTGCTGCGCCAGTAGGAATGGACAGCCGTGAACATGCCTATTTTGCCAATGGCGAAAATATCTGGGTGAGTGCTTTCAACGGGGCGAACCCCGTCCCACTCACGGCGAGCTACCAAGGTGGTCCCGTCGGCAACGCCTTCATTGCAGGCAATGGCACAGGTAGCGTCAACTTCAACGCCAACGGCAAAACGGGTGGCGGCCTCTGGTGGACGGTAAACTCCGGTGCACAGCCTGTCACCCAAGTTTGCATCCAGTATTATGCCTCCGCTGGCGAACTACCCACCATCGAGCCTTTTCGGTTGAGCATTGATGGGGTGAAATGCGTGGCAGATGCCCCCATTGTTTGCAGCAACAGTTCGCCGATTAGCCGCTGGGGACGCCTATCAGCCAGCGAGGGTGTTTGGCTCGACAACGGTGAACCCGTCTATGGTTTCAACACCGGCTTCTGTGACGAATCGGGCAGTCCAATCACCTTCATCGAGATTGACGCGGAACCATCCACTGGTTCTGGAAACCCGTTTTTGAGCAACAAACCTCCACGCCCCTACGGCCGCTACAGCCTTGACAACAGTCGGGAGTACATCGGTGGCGGTGGCAACACCTACTGTTTCACGTTGGACGAAGCCAGCCCTATCCGCCTCAACTCCGAGGAGCACCGATTTTTTGCGGGACCTGAGCGGGTGCGCCTGCGGGCTTGGCTTGGTGCCGACCCCGTTTCACTCTCCGGTGCTACCAATGGCCCCAACCCACCTGGCAACAACAACGGCCTTTTCTTCAGCGGTCATGGCTATGGTAAGGGAGTTTATTGGACCGCCAGTTCTGGCAGCCAACCGGTTTCAAAGGTTTGCGTCGAGCATTGGCGCACTGATGGCGGAGCGCTCACGGGCGAGCCGTTTGCAATGGAACTATGTGCCACCCGTTGCCTTTTCGACGACAGTTACGCCTGCTCGGTGGGCAACAACCCCAACTGCTCCCTCAACGTGCCAGAGATAATGATTACGAAAACCGTTACACCCATCAACGAGAACGGACTGAACACCTGCACCAACCCCAGCGGCAATGTAGAATTCCCAGCCTACAAGGTCAGCATCACGATGTACAACAATGCAGGTGGGGCAAAGGAGCTTTTCCTTGAAGATGACCTCCTCAACTACTTTGCGGCAGCTTACGTGGATACGCTTTCCGCTCCACAAATTATGGCATCCACTGCCACGGGGCCACCGCTCATCAACCCCTGGTACGATGGCCGCAACTACACCAACCTCTTCATGCCTGGCACCGGTTGGCTGTCGGCGGGTCAGTACATTACCGTGGAATTTACCATTTCACTAAATCCTAATGCACCCGGTGCATTGGCTGCATTGTGCAACACCGCCTTCGGCGGCGGCTCCATTGGCGGCGGCTTTGTTGTGAGCGACCTCTCCGGCAACCTCGGTGGCGGCTTCAGCACGCCCACTGTCGTGAACAACCTACCTGCTGGTTACGTGGCCATTCCCGCGCAGGACGTGACAATGGAAGCCACGCTGATGAACTACATGAACGGCCCACAGAACTGGGCGAACAACAATGGCGGCGCTGTTTTCACCGTCCCTGGCTGTGGCCCGATTACTTGGACGAACGACTTCGACATGGACAACTGGGTCTGGAATTGCAGCTATATTGACGGGCATATTGACGTGACCTTCACGGCTCATGACAATTGCGGCCACACGTTTACCACTTGCGCCACTTTCACGCTCGTGGACACACAAGGCCCCAACTGCGTGAAGGCTACCAATTTCACCCTCGACTGTAGCGACCCAAATGCTGCTGCTGACCTCGACGAGTGGCTCAACTACGACGGTAACTGGAACGACCTCAGTCAGCCAGTGACTTTCTCCCACGACTTCACAGGCATACCGCCCGGTGCTTGCAACGGTGCGCCGATTACTGTCACTTGGACCGCCACCGACAACTGCGGCAACGAGACCATCTTCGTGGGCTACCTAACGGTAGTGGACGGCCAAGCGCCGACGCTGCAAGGCGTGCCACCAAGCGTCACCCTCGACCCCTGCACTGCAGTGCCGCCTCCAGCAAACGTCACAGCTACCGACGCCTGCGATCCCGACGTATCGGTTGATTTTACTGAATCCGCCACGGGGCCAACTTGCAACCGCACCATCACCCGCACTTGGACGGCCACCGACGATTGTGGCAACACGATTTCGGCTTCGCAAACGATTACCATCGTTGACAACCAGCCGCCACTTTTCTCCAACGTGCCTGCCGACACCACGGCCGAGTGCCCCAACGTTCCGCCAGTACAAGACCCAACCGTGACCGATTGCTCGCCCTTCACGGTCACCTTCAGTGAGCAGCAAACGGGTGGAGCCTGCCCATTGCCCAACATCATCACCCGCACTTGGATTGCCACCGACACCTGCGGCCTGTCGGACACCGTGACGCAAGTCATCACGATGACGCCGCCCGTGGTACCCTCCACGCTGATTTTCACTTTCGTGCCACCGGACATCACCGTGACTTGCGATCAAAACCCCGGCTTCGGCGATGCCGTAGCCGAAACGACCTGCCCGGCGGGTGGCCTCAGTGTCAGCTTCACCGACGTGGTGAACTCCAACGGCGATTGCAGCCAGCCGTTCAGCGTCACCCGTACCTGGATTGCACACGATGCCTGCGGCAACATGGTTACCGCTTCGCAAACCATCAGCACCGGGCCCGACACGCAGGCACCGCTCTTCGCCAGCGATACTCCCGACAGCATCACGGTGGATTGCAACGGGCCGCTTTACACGCCCGTGGCTTTTGACAATTGCGGAGCAACCAGCCTCAGCTACGTGGACAGCGGCCAGACGGGCACCTGTGCCGTTGGTTTCCAGTTCACCCGCACTTGGACTGCCACCGATATTTGTGGCAACAACTCGACCTTTGTGCAGCAAGTGACCACGAACCCCGACACCACGGCGCCCGTGTTCATCTTCGTGCCCTACGACCAGTTTTTTGACTGCGAGGACACCGTCGTTTTCCCTGACCCAATCGCCTTCGACAACTGTGGCGACGTGACCATCACGTTCCAGGACAGCATCATCGGCACGGGTGATTGCCACGAAGTGAACGGCGTGGAGTACGGCTACGACATCATCCGCACCTGGACGGCCACCGACGAGTGCGGCAACTCAACCACCGCCACCACCAGCGCTTGGGTACTCCCAGGCTTCAACAGCGGCAACATGATTGCCTTCAGCTACGTACCGGAGAACCTAACGGTGGATTGTAGCGGCAATGCTATTTTCGGGGAGCCAGTTTGCCACTCTGCCTGCGGCCCACTGACCATCAGTTTTTGGGATGAAATAGTGGCAGGGGACTGCACGACGGCCACCACCGTCACCCGGCACTGGACAGCTACCGACGTTTGTGGCAACTCGACCTTTGCGGAGCAAACCATCACCATTGAACCCGACCAGACGGTACCGAGCATTGCGGCGTTGCCCGACCCAGCGGTCATTTCCTGCGTTTCCGGGGACGTGCCCAATTTCGCAACACCAGTCGTCACCGACAACTGCGCCAGCGGCACAGCCCTCACCATCACGCACGATGATGTCTGGACCAGCGGCGGCTCCACGGCTTGCGCCAACCAGACGGTTACCCGCACTTGGACGGCCACCGATGCCTGCGGCAATGCCGTTTCAGCTTCGCAAACCATTGAAATCGTGGACAACGAGGCCCCAGTTTTCAGTGCTGTGCCTGCTGATGAGTCGCTGACCTGCGGCCAGCCTGTCATTTTCGGAACGCCGGAAGTGAACGAAAACTGCTCGTCTTCGGGCCTTTCGTACCAAGATGAAGTGGTGAATCTGACCTGCGGCGAACAGCACATCCGCACCTGGACGGCGATGGACGCCTGCGGCAACTCTGCCATTGCGCAGCAAAAAATCACGGTGACGGACAACGAACTACCCGTGTTTAGTTTTGTGCCCGATAATCAGACAGTTAGTTGCGGAGCGCCCGTTGAGTTCGGAACGCCGGAAGCTGCCGACAACTGCTCCAGCCTCAGCCTGACTACCGTTGACGAGGTGCTGCCGTTGGCTTGCGGCGAGCAGCACATCCGCACTTGGACGGCCACCGACGCCTGTGGCAACTCGGTGTTTGTGCAGCAAAAAATCACGGTGACGGACAACGATGCGCCTGTGTTCAGTGGCCAATTCGAAGACCTGACCATTGAGTGTGGGCAGCCAGTTGTGTTCGCTGACCTGACGGCCACGGATGCTTGCAGCAGCGCATTGCTGAGTATCGAAGATGGAGTAGCGGCGGGCAACTGCGGCGAACAGCACATCCGCACCTGGACGGCGACGGACGCCTGCGGCAATGCCGTGTCGGCTTCGCAAACAATCACGCAAGTTGACACACAAGCCCCAGTTTTTGAGGCGATGCCGACAGAACTGGCGATGACGCTGGCTGAGTTTGCGGCGTGGATTCCGCCCGTGGCTACCGCCACCGACTGCAACAGCGTAACGGTGACTGTGAACACAGCAACGCAGACCAGTTGCGAAGCGGCCTCACATATTTTCAACTACACAGCGACGGACGCCTGTGGCAACTCGGCTACGCATACGTTGACGGTGACGCTGCTCGACGCCGTGTTCGCCGTCAGTGCCGACATGCCCGACACGCTGGATTGCGGCCTAAGCTACGCCCTGACGGCCAGTGCAGTGAACGGCTTGGCACCATACAGTTTTGCTTGGACAGTGGTGGATGGCACTGGTTGGGAAATCACGGCGGGTGCTGCCTCCGAATCGGCCACGCTGCTGGCAGGCGAGGGCACGGCCACGCTGATGCTGGAAGTGACAGATGCCAACGGCTGCGCCGAGATGCAGGCATTCACATTGAGCTGTGCTGAGACGGCTTCTGGTACCAACGAGGCAGGGGTTTCGGCATTCCAGCTGTTGCCCAACCCAGCCAGTGACTTCCTGACGGTGCGCTTTGCTGCTGCCACGGCTGGCGACGCCACGCTGCGCATCCTGAACCCGCTTGGCGATGTGGTCTTGCTCCGCAACGGGCTGGCTACTGCTGGTGCCAACGAGTCAAGGCTCGACTTGTCGCAACTGGCGGCTGGCACCTACTTCCTGACGCTGCAAATCGGCGATGGGGTGGTGACAGAGCGGTTTGTGAAAGTGTGGTGATGACTGCATAGATGCAACCAATTGACGCAACGAAGCACCCTTCGGCAAGAGGCTGGAGGGTGCTTCGCTTTTTTGGAAAGCTGCTGTGTCGGTTCATTTGCAAAAAATGGTGCGGCGACGTTGGTGGAAAACTGCACCTTTGCTGTCCTGTGAAAACATAACCTAAAATTTAACTTGCATGAAGTTTAAGTTTACAATCAAAACAAGTTTGTTGGCTGCAATTTGCCTGCTTGCCTTCGGCAAAATTGCTGCACAATCGGGTGTGGTCATCAACGAAATAATGGCCTCCAACCAAGCCTACATAACCGATGAAAACGGCGAGTACGAGGACTGGATTGAACTTTTCAACAACTCCAACAGCGCCGTCAACCTCAGCGGTTGGTTCCTGACGGACAACCCCGACAACCTCGACAAGTGGGAGTTCCCAACTAATACCAGTATTCCGGCGATGGGCTACCTCATCATCTGGGCGGACGAAGACAGCAGCCAAGGGCCGCTCCACGCCAACTTCAAGTTGAGTGCTACGGGCGAGGATTTGATGCTCATCAACGCCAATGGCTCGACGGTGCAGGACATCACTTTTGGGGCGCAACAGGCCGACAAAGGCTATGCCCGCTCCCCGAATGGCACGGGCAATTTCACCATCAAAAATCCCACGTTCAAAGCCAACAACGACACAGGTGTCTCGGCGGTGGACGAAGCGGGGCAAGCCAATTCAGTGGTCATTTTCCCAAATCCTGCCAATGGAGGTGAGGTCGTTTTGCGGAGCGAAAAAACTGACAATCAACAGGTTGTGATTTATGACCAACTTGGTCGCCAACAATACCGAACGCAGTTTTTCAATCAAGCCACTGTGGATGTGAGCAGTTGGCCAGCGGGTATTTACTTCGTAAAATCGGCTACTAGCCAACAAATTTTGGTGAGGCAGTAACCCCGAATCACCAGTCACTAGTCACCAATCACTACATGTTTGATTTCTCTGTCCTTCAAGCCAACGCCGACAACCCGACCCTGATGTCGGTGGTGTACGCCATGCTTTTTTCGTTCCTGCTGTCGGTCGTGGTGGCGTTCACGTACGAGAAGACCAGCCGTGACCTATTCGTGCCGGGCAATTTCATCCAAGCGATGATTCTTGGCTCGATGGCCGCTGCCACGGTGATGCTGGCCATCGGCGACAGCTTGGCGAGGGGCTTGGGCATGATTGGGGCACTGGCTATCATCCACTTCCGCACCAACCTGCGTGATCCCCGCAACATCATTTTCATGTTTTCGGCGCTGGCCATCGGCATCGCCTGCGGGGTACACGGGTACAACATCGCTTTTATCGGTACGGTGGCTTTCTGTTTGGTGGCTTTTTTGCTGAGATGGACGCCGTTTTCCACGGCTGGGCACTACCACATCAACGTGCTCCGATTCAGGTTGGATGCCGAGGCTGGCACAACTGAAAATGAACTTCGCCAACTGCTCGCCCAACACTGCTCCAAATGCCAGCACTGGCGCTCTGACTACGTGACCGAAGCCGATGGCAAATTGAAAATCGAGTACAATTACCGCGTAATTTTAAAGCAAAAAGCTGGCGAGCTGGACTTGCTGAAAGCCATGAAAAAACTGGAAGGCATCAGCAAGTTGGACCTTTCGACGAGGAGCGAGCCAGAGGCGCTGTGATGTTTTAGTTTGATGATATGGTTTATGGGGTTGATAAGGGTTGATGTCCGAGCGGACATCAACCCTTATCAACTTTTATCAATCCTTATAAACCTTTCAAAAAATCCACCGTCGCCTCCATGTCTCCGTGCAAAATCCTGTCTTCTTCCACCATTGGCACTACTTTCCGGTAAGCGGACAAGGCTGTTTCCACTGCCGCCGATGACCGCAACGGCCTTCTGAATTCCATTGCTTGTGCTGCCGTGAAGAACTCGATGGCCAGCACCCGTTCCACGTTTTTTACAATCCGCCAAGCTTTCGTAGCTGCATTGGCGCCCATGCTCACATGGTCTTCTTGGCCGTTCGAGGACACGATGCTGTCCACCGAGGCCGGAGTGCAAAGCTGTTTCGTCTGGCTGACGATGCTGGCAGCAGTGTACTGTGGAATCATGAAGCCACTATTCACGCCGCCGTTTTTGGTCAAAAAATGCGGCAGCCCCCGTTGCCCGCTGATGAGTTGGTAGGTGCGGCGCTCACTGATGCTGCCCAATTCTGCAAGCGCAATGGCAAGGTAGTCGAGTGCCAATGCCAACGGTTGGGCGTGGAAGTTACCGCCGGAAAGGATTTCGTCCTCATCGGGAAAGAGGGTCGGGTTGTCCGTCACGGCATTGATTTCGGTGAAAAATACCCGTTCCACGTGGGCGATGGCGTCGTAGCTGGCCCCATGCACCTGCGGGATGCAACGGAAGGCATAGGGGTCTTGCACAGCGGTTTTCTCGTGTGCGGCTATCTCGCTGTTTTTCAATAAATTGCGAATAGCTTCGGCGGTTTTCAACTGCCCCTCGTGCGGCCTGATTTTGTGCAACAGTTCGTTGAACGGCGACAGCCTGCAATCGAAGCCATCAATCGAAAAGGCGGCGGTTAGGTTGGCCAAGCCGTAAAGTCGGCGGGCTTCCAGCAGGCACCAGACGCCGTAGGCTTGGCAAAACTGGGTGCCGTTCAGCAGGGCCAATCCTTCTTTCGAGTCCAGCACGATGGGCTGCCAGCCAAAGCGCTTCATTGCATCAACAGTGGCCATGCGCTCGCCATTCAGCCGCACCTCGCCCATGCCAATCAGTGGTAGGCTGAGGTGTGCCAGCGGTGCCAAATCGCCACTGGCACCGAGCGAACCCTGCTGGAAAATGACGGGCAAAACATCGTGATTGTAGAAATCCACGAGGCGCTGTACGGTGATGAGTTGCACCCCGGAAAAGCCCTGCGACAGCCCCTGGATTTTGAGCAACAGCATGAGCCGCACCACGTCTGCGGGCACTTCATCGCCCATGCCGCAGGCGTGCGACATGACGAGGTTGAGCTGGAGCTGCTCCAGTTCGTGGTGCTCGATGCGCACGTTGCAGAGCGAGCCAAAGCCCGTGTTGATGCCATAAAACGTTTCGCCGGAGGCGGCCAACTTGTCGTCGAGGTAGCGGCGGCAGTGCTCAATGCGCTCAGTGGCAGCAGCGGAAAGGTCTATCTTGCTGCCCGAAGCTAGTATTTGGCCGACCTGTTCGAGGGTCAGCGGGTCAGGGCTGATGTGATGCATTTAGTTGGTGGCATTTTGGTTTGTGGTGGATGGGACAACTCAAGAGTTACCCCATCCACCACAAACCTTCTGGTCTTATTTGCGTTTTCAAAAAAGTCAGCAAAGGTAAAAAACTGCCGTGCAAACGGCCTTGTTTCGGATTTCAATAAACCTAGGCGCCCCAACACACAAACACACAAGTACACAAATACAATTTTGCAGATTGGAACTCAACTATAAAACTTTCGGCCAAGGCGACCCCGTTGTCATCCTGCACGGGCTCTTCGGCACCCTGGACAACTGGCAGACCATTGCCAAACAACTGGCTGAAAATCATTCTGTTTTTATCCTCGACCAGCGCAATCACGGTCGCTCGCCGCATACGGATGTGCATGATTATCCCACACTGGCCGAAGACCTGCGGCATTTCATGGAGACACACTGGATGTACGACGGGGCGCACATCATCGGGCACTCGATGGGCGGCAAAACGGCCATGCAATTTGCCCTCACGCATCCCGACATGGTAAAAAAGCTAGTGGTCGTTGACATCGCACCGAAGGTGTACCCCGGCGGCCATTTCGAGATTTTCGAAGCGCTGCAATCAATGGACTTGGACAGCATCGCCGACCGAAAGGAGGCTGAGGCACTGCTCGCCGAGCGCATCGCCGAACTGGACGTGAGGCAGTTTCTGATGAAAAACCTGACCCGAAAAACGGAAGGTGGCTTCGAGTTCAAGATGAACCTGCCCGTGCTTTGGAAGCACTACCCCGACATTCTGGCGGCAGTGGAAGGCGAGCCGTTCGAGGGCGAGTCGCTGTTCATCCGGGGTGGCCGCTCGAAGCACGTTGTGCTGCCGGACGATGAGGGGTTGATTAAAGACCTTTTCCTTGTTTCGGAAATCAAAACTATTGAAGGCGCTGGCCACTGGGTACATGCGGAGAAGCCCTCGGAGTTGTTGGGGTTGGTGCGTGAGTTTATTGGGTAATCAGCAGCTTTGATTCAAATCCGGCCTGAGTGACTTTGAACAGGCCAGTCCTTTCATCAATTAGCAAACACCATTTCCTTCGTCCCCACAACCCTGCCGTCCACCACTAGGCGGTAGGCATAAACCCCTGTCACGTTGTAGCCGTGCTCGTACAGCACTTCGTTCATGCCGGGTTGCAGGCGCACCACTTGCTGCCAGAGCACTTTGCCCTGCAAGTCCAAAACGGCAACAAAAGCATTTTGATAGGGCAACTCCCTGTTTACCTGGTATGAAATAGTAGTTGCTTCATCGAAAGGGTTCGGGCGGTTTTGCAGCAATTCAATGGCAGGGGTTTCGTTGGCAACCTCCTCGCCGACGACATTCACGGTTGGCGGGTTCACCTCCTTCGAAAAAAGGCTTTCAATGCCATTTTCGTCCACACTTGCAGCACTGACGAAAAAGGTACCGCTCGGCCTTTCGAAAACAAAATGCGTTTGCGTAGTGGTGTAAATGCTGTCGAAGTCATTCATCGTGGAGCGCACGAACACCCGGTATAGCCCATAGTTGAGTGGGTCTAATATGTCTACGTACACCGAATCCGAGCTTTTGGTGACAGTCAGGTCAACCGGTTCTGGCCCAATACCCGCCATTGCCGCTGCCACCCCGTTGATGGTGGCATTTCTCGACAGGTAGTTGAAGTCCACGAAAAAGGAATCGAGCACCGAGTCGCCGTCCGTGTCCACGCCAAGCAGGTCGCCGGAAGTGTGCTGGCGGTCGTGGTAGTTGGGGTCGCTGACATCGGCGTCGCCGTGCTCATTGGCGGAGGTAAAACGCATGGCCGCAAATCCCTGCTGTCGGAAGGGGATATGGTCGCCGCCCCGTCCGGTGCGGTCTTCTGCGGACATGATAGTGACCAACATGGGCACGGCTGAGAGGGCGAGCGCTTCATCTTGGTATTGCAGTTTGATGAATCGAGCCAGTTGTTTGTTCCTGGAATTGTTGGTGCCCTGCGAAAAAAGCCTGACCTGCGTGCTGTCAATTTGGTTAAAGCCGGGACAGGAGGGTGGGGAGGAAGTCTGCCCGCAAATGATGCCGCCCACCACGTCGTTGTTGAGTACGGCCACGAGCGGGATGCCCTTGTTCTTGGCATATTTTGCGAAAGCATCGGCACCGTAAAGCCCCTGCTCTTCGCCGATGGTAGCCATGAAAACAACCGTTCGGTCGAAAGCGAACTGGCTCATCACCCTCGCCAGTTCGATGACGAGTGCCGTGCCGCTGCCGTTGTCTTCCATGCCGTGTGCTGTGCAAGTGAGGTCACAGAGGCCCGCACAGCGACTATCCAAGTGCGCTTCGATGAGGATGACCCCGTGCGCCGAAGTGTCCACCCCGGGCAGCACTGCGAAGATGTTGCGGTGTTGGCCCATGCCACAGATGTTGAGGTCAAACTGCAAGTAGGAAGGCACGAGCCGACCTTCGCTTTCAGCACTTATTTCCGTGAATTTTTGGTAAACCCAGCGACGTGCTGCCCCCATTCCCGTTAGGTTGGAAACCGTATCGGCACCCGTATTGCGGTTCTCGAAAGTGCTGAGTTTCAGCAGATAGGACTTGAGCGAGTCGGTCGAAATGCCGCTGACGATGGCTGGCACGATGTCGTCCGGGTGGTTGATGACGACTGATGGCTGGTATGTGGCAGGGTCGTAGTTGCCCAACATGATTTGCTCCGCAACGGGGTTGGTGGACAACATGTTTGTCTGGGCATTTGCCCAAAAAAAAGTAAAGCCGAAGAATAATGCGAGGGTCTGCTTCATGGCCAAAATTGCTTTTGATGAAAAGCAAACCTAACAAATCGGGCAAGAAAAGTTTTGGAAAAATGTCGTAAACATTCGATGGCAGGCACAAAACCACTTACATCCACTCCCGGAGATCCCGCTCCACTTTGTACAACACAAAATCATGAACGGCTAGTGCCTTCTCAACGGGGATAAACGGGATGCTCACTGCTCCCGCAGCCGTGTAGAGCGTCAGCCGGGCCAACTTGGATTTGTCGCTGAAAAACCCCCGCCTCAGGCTCACACCTTGCACCTTGTGCCACTGGAGCAGCACAACTGTGCGGTTCATGGCGCCCCACTCGGCACGTAGCCCTTCGTCGCTGACTTCCCAGCGCCAAGTGCGTTGGTAGCGGCTCGACAGCCACGCTGCCAATGCCAGCCATGCCAGCCAGAGCAGCGCCCATTTGCCCATCCAACTCCAAGTGAAATACACCAGCAGGAGGGCGGGCAGTGGGCCGATTTTTAGAAAACGCACCCAAGCTAGAAACCTGTCCACGCCATGTTCCTCCCAGTTCTGGTCGTTTTCTTCGGGGAAATAGGCGGCTCGCACTGCCGCCAGTTGTGGTTCGTAGCAGCCGGGGAGGCCGACCATCAATTTGCCCCTGACCTCCACACTTGCGGCTTGCGGCAGCCGCACCTTCATCATCCCGAACCAGCGCAGCATCGGGCTGCTTTCCCACTGCACGAACTGGATTTTGTTCAACACTGCCGACACCTCTTGCCTCGTGAACAACCCGCTCACGATTTTGAAACCTCGCTCAGTGCGCCAAAACCGCAGGTCGAAGTATTGCAGCACGGTGCGGAACAGCGTGACCACGAACGAGGCTACGAGGAAAAATGGCAGTGTCATCAGCAGCGTCCACAGCAGGTCGGTGCTGCTCGTGGTGCCCAGCCACCACTGCATTTTTTTCTCAAAATCCAGTCCCAGCGCTTGCTCCACATCGTCGGCGAAGCTGAGGAAAAAGGCCAGCAAGATGCCCGCCGTGCGCAGGTGGTTTTGCGAAATGCCGATTTTTAGGAGGTCGAGGGGGCTAAGTTTGAAAAGTAGTCCTGCGTTGGCAGTTGGGAGGGGTAAGTCTGTTTGCTGTTTTTCTGCCTCCGACTGTGCGCTGCCAACTATCGAACTCCGAACTTCTTTCTGCCGACTGCCCACCACCTCCCGCAGCAGCTCGGCTTGTGGCTTGCTCAGGGCGTGCAGGCTGAATTCCTTGCTCGCCGAGCCAGCCGTGTCAATGTCCACAGCCACTACGTTGAAGATTTGGTGGAGGATGTTTTGCCGGAAGTTGACGGTTTGCACCCGATCGAGTGGTACGTTGATTTTGGACTTGCGCAGCACGCCTTTTTCGAGCACCAGTTCCCCATTTTTTATGTAAAAAAAGAGGTTGAAATAATTGAGCAGCGACATGAGCGCCGTGAACCCAGCCAGCCCGAGGAAAAACAACGTGTAGCCATCAAACGACTGGCTTTTGCGGTTGAAAAAGAATACCAAAATGACCACCCAAAGTTGCCTGAAAAGCATCTTGAGCACCCCGCCAAGGATGAAGATAATGGCTGCCGATGATTGGCGGGTGGGCTGTGAAAATGGGTGGGGTTCGGTCATTGTTTTTTATAGTTGGTGGAGGTCGAATTATATGATATTTAATTCAAAATGCAGATTTTACTGGTATCTAGCATAGCTTAAATCTTATATCTTATACTTCAGTTCGCATATCGTCAACTGAATCATCTTCTTCTATATTTCCACCAATTCTTTTTGTGATGAATTCTTTTACTCGTTGCGCCTCTGCCACAGGCAGCCCCTCGATGCTGAGGTCACTGCTGCTACCGCCTGCCGTGAACACCCGCAAAGTAGCCAGCCCAAAGGCGCTCTCCACGGGCCCACGACTGATTTCGCAGTGCTGCATCCGGTTGTACGGGATAGCTGTCACGGTGCGCCACCAAATGCCGTGCTTGTGCAGGATGTCATGCTGGCGAAGGGCATAGCCCTCGGCGGCGAAGCGCCTAAAAGCTGCCCGCAAGGCCAACCCGAAAAGCCCGCCCCAAACAGCGAGCAACAGCCAAGGCAGCCAAGCTATCTTGAACGGATTTATGAAATAAAATACAGCCCAACCGATTAGGAAAAACCCAAACAAGAGGCAAGTGGCAATGATTTCCACAGCCCGATAGGACGGCGAAAGGGATGCCCAAGCTACATCTTCCACTTTGGGCAGTTCAGAAACAGGCACCTGAGCATTCTCGAAAACCATATTGTTGTATTGCTGAATTGTTGGATTGCATTATTGTTGTCGTAGCAAGGAACCAATTCAACAATATATCAACCCAGCAATTTTAAGCTTTCTTCTTCGATTTATTGCCGGCCAAAAAGCCCCAGCCGCCAGAGCCAAGCAGGAAGCCGAGGTCGTACCAGCCGCCCTTGTTGTTCACGGCGTAGATGGCCACGCTGTCGTCGAACAAGCTGCCGATGAAGCTGACGGGTGTGATGAACCCGTGTAGCAGGCCGTACAGGAACCCGTATTGTTTGCCAGAGAGGCATTCTTGCACAGGCTCAACGTCGGCGCAGGAAGCGACTGCGAAAACGAGCAACGACAGAAAACTAAGCAGCAACAGCTTGGAAGGAAGGTTGTTTTTCATGGCAAAGAAGTTTATTGCCAAATGTAGGAAGAATATCGGTTTTGCGGTTTCAGGTTTTTGGGTTGGGGCTTTAAGCACACTGCATTGAACCTCACTCGAAACTTCAAAACCCGAGGATTACCTGCGCCAGCAATATCTTCACCACCATTGCCGTGGGGAAGACCGTGGCGTAGCCGATGTTGGCAGCGCCCGTGTCATCCTTTTCATTGGCGAAGGCGAGGCAGGCAGGCTGTGTGTGTACGGCGGACATCACGCCCATGAGCAGGTTGTACGGCATTTTGAAAACCACTCTGAACACTACCATGCCAAGTGCGGCAGTGGCCAAAGTGACGATGGCGCCCAGTGCAATCAACTGAAAACCAGCTGATTGGAAGGTGGAATAAAACGAGTAGCCCGCCTTCAGGCCGATGCCAGCGAGGAAGAAAACAGCACCCATTTGCCGGAGGGTGAGGTTGGCATTTAGCGACATGACCCACACGATGCGGCCGCTGCGCCCAATTTTCCCCAAAATCAATGCGACGATGAGCGGCCCCGCCGCAAAGCCCAGGTGGAACGTCGAGCCGCCGGGCAGCGGCACGGGCAACATGCCCAGTAGCAGGCCCAGCACGATGCCGATGCTGATGCTGATGTAGTCCACCTCCGAGAGCCGCTGGTAGCTGTCGCCGAGGTACTTGCTGATTTCCTTCATCTTGCTTTTTGGGGCAATGATGCGCACCCGGTCTCCCGCCTCCAACGTGAGGTCGCTGCGGTGAGGTAAGTCCACGTCTCCCCGGCGAATCCGTGTGATGATGGCCTGGTAATGTCGGTAGAGGTGCAAGTCCTTGATGTTCTTGCCGATGACGGCCTTGTTGGACACGAAGATGCGTCGCACAGCTACCGTGCTGCCATCCAGCGAGAGGTCGCGGCTGGAGGGTATGCCGAACAGCGACTGGAACTTGCCGAGTTCGCTCGTTTGCCCGACCAGCGTGAGGATGTCGCCTGCATGGATGACCGTGTCGGGGCCGGGCACTTCAATCTCGCTTTTGCCATACGGCAGCCGCCTTGAAATCATGATTTCGCCCAGCTCGCCAGCGTCGCCGATTTCTCGCAGGCTCTTCCCGATGAGCTTGGACTTGGTCACGAGTACGTTCACGTGCTCAAGCTCTTCGGTGCTCACGCCTGTAATTTCGGCAGTAGTGGCGGCCTCCTGTTTGAAGTCAATTCGCCAAAGTCGAATGCCCATTTGGAACAAGAAAATGACGCCAATCACGCCCATCGGATAGGCCAGCGAATAGCCCACGACTGGCTCTGCGAGTAGGTCCCTTGCTGCTTTGGAGGTGGGGTCTGTGATGGCGTGCTTGAGGATGTCCACCACGGAGGCAAGGGCGGGCGTGTTGGTCAAGGAGCCGCAAAAAAGACCTGCGGTGAGCGTGCTTTTTAGCCCCATCCATTTTCCCAAAAAGATGGTGAGCGCTGCGGAAACAACCAGTATGCCGATGACAAGCAGGTTGTCACGCAGTCCCGATTTTTTGAAGGAGGCAAAAAAACTTGGCCCAGAGCGCAGGCCGATGGTGTACACGAACAGCACGAGGCCGAGGATGTAAATCATGTCAGGCAGTGCCATGTCGGGGTGCATGGCACCAAATGCCAGCCCCACGAAGAGCACGGCAGCTACCCCAAAACTAAAGCCTGCAATTTTTATCCTACCGATGAAATAACCGATGGCAATGACGAGAAACAGCAGCAACGGCTTGTTTTTGAGGAGGAGTTGGACGATGGCGTCGTAGAAATTCATGGTGCAAAACTATCGTTTAAATAAACACGGAGGCACGGAGACCAGAGGAACACGAGAACCCAAACTCCTCGTGTCTCTCTGTGTCTCCGTGCCTCCGTGTTGAAAAAACTCACAACTCCCGCACCTTCACGCTCCGAAATGACACAGCATCCCCGTGGTCTTGGAGCAGGATGTGCCCCTGAGGCCAGTTGCCGAAGTTGGGCCAGTCCTTGTACTTCGAATAGGCCACGAGGGCGTTGAACATCGGCGTATTTCGCTCATATTCAAGGGTTTGGAAACCGTTCAGCCAATGTTCGACGTGGTTGCCATGTACCACGATGCGCAGTTGATTCCACTCGCCTATGCCCCTGAATTCCTTGCCCCGGCTTGGCACCGACAGGTTTGCGGCGGGGATGAGGTCGTACAGCGAGCCGAGGGTGCGGTTGCCCACCACGCCTAGTTTTGCGTCGGGGTGCTTGGCATCGTCGAGGATTTGGAACTCGCAGCCGATGGCCGAGCCAGCGCCCTTGTTGAGTTCTGGCTGTACGAAGTATTTGATGCCGCTGTTGGCGCCTTCTGTGATTTTGAATTCGAGTTTTAGCTCAAAACTGCTGAACTGCTCCCTCGTCACGATGTCACCGCCGCCCGTGCTCTCGCCGCCTGTGGTGGGCTGCACAGATAGCACGCCGTCTTGCATCGTCCAGCCAGTGGCGGGGAATTCGTTGGAGCGGGCACTGCGCCAACCGTTCGAGGTCTTGCCGTCCCAGAGCAGTCGCCAGCCGTGGCGAAGTTCGTTTTCCGTCAGTGCGTTGGCGAGGTAGTTTTCTTCGGGGCAATGTGGTTGCACTGGCCAACGGTCGGTGGTCAGGCCCTCCGTTTTGATGCGGATGTTACGCCAGCGCACCTCCTTGCCCTCGTCGGAGGGGCTACCGATGCTGTGTACCTGCAAGGCGATGAAGCCCGTGGCCGTGCGGTCGTCCACGAGGTTGGCGGTCTGCACGCCGTTCACCCAGATGCGCAATTCGTGGCCGATGGCTTCAATGTGGTAGCTATTCCAATCGCCGTTCTTGAAGGCCCGACGCCCCGGTTCATTCTCGGCGAGGGCGGCGAGCCAACCCCGTCGGCCCTCGTCATAGATGCCGCCGGAGTAGGCGCGGGGGCTTGGGTCAATCTCGGCTTGGTAACCGTGTACCCGGCCGTTTTGGTAGCTGGGCAAGCTGTTGCTGCGAAACTGGATGCCGGAATTCATGGTCGGGTCCACTTTCACCTCCAGTTCGAGGATGAAGTCGCCGTAATTTTTCTCGGTGCAAAGAAAGGTGTTGGGCGTTTTGGCCTTGGTCGTGCCGACGATTTCGGCATCCTGCACCCGGTAAGTGGCTTGCCCACCCTTGACTGCCCAGCCACTCAGGTCTTTGCCGTTGAAGAGGGGTTGCCAGTCGGACTGTGCAGTGGCGATTTGCGAAGCGAGGAATAAAAAAATGGATAAGAAAAACGGTTTCATGCTTTTGTTTTTTCAAAGGTAGTAATTTCAAATTTTGTCAAAATCAGCTGAATGAGTGGCGCAATTTCACCAAATCACCTCCATTCGCTCTCCCTGTTTCAACGTTATCTCCCAACTTCCGCCATCTCCACTGACGAGCTTGGCCGTGCCACCCATCCTCGAAAAAACATTCACTTTCAACACTTTTCCATCTTTCCAGTCCATGTCAATCACGAAGCCACCACGGGCGCAGAGACCTTTCACCGAACCACTCCGCCAAGCATCGGGCAGGGCGGGCAGCAGGTGGATTTTACGCTCGTCGGACTGCACCAGCATTTCTGCCACGGCAGCTGCTCCGCCGAAGTTGCCGTCAATCTGGAACGGTGGGTGTGCGTCGAAGAGGTTTGGGTAGGTGCCGCCGCCCCGCTGGTAGTCGGTCTTCATGCCGTCCGGTGGCACGAAGCGCAGGAGTTCCCGGTACATTTTGTAGGCCCGGTTGCCGTCGTGCAGCCTCGCCCAGAGGTTGATGCGCCAGCCTTTCGACCAGCCCGTGGTCTCGTCGCCTTTGATTTCGAGCGTTCGCCGACAGGCATCTGCCAGCGTGGGTGTAGCTGTGGGCGTGATGTGGTGGCCAGGGTGCAGGCCGAACAGGTGCGACTGGTGGCGGTGCTTCGGGTCTTCGTCCTGCCAGTCGTGGTACCACTCTTGCAAGCCGCCCGTCCGGCTTATTTGGTAAGGGTAAAGTTGTGCCATCGCCTCCTCCATTTGCTTTGCAAAATCGCTGTCCACATTCAGTTTTTTCGCTGCCGCAATGGTTTGCTCAAACAGCTCCCGAATCATGGCGAGGTCGGCGGAACCGCCATAAAAAGTAGCTCCGTGGTAGCCCTCCGGTGTCACGAATTTGTTCTCTGGCGAGGTACTGGGCGAGGTGACGAGGTACTGCCCCGTCTTGTCCGGCACCAGCCAACCAAGGCAAAACTCAGCAGCGCCCTTCATCAGCGGGTAGCCTTCTTTTTTTAAAAAATCTAGGTCCTGTGTGAACGTGAAATGCTCCCAGCAGTGCGTGGCGAGCCAAGTGCCGCCCATGTTCCAGTTTGCCCAGACGGGGTCGCCCTTGCCGAAGTCGCCAACGGGGTTGCTCATGGCCCAGATGTCGGAATTATGGGCGGCGCACCAGCCCTTTTCTACCCCGTAAAAATTGCGGGCAGTGACGGCTCCGGTAGTCGCCACGTTGTTGATGAAGCTCAAAAGCGGCTGGTGCAGCTCGCTCAGGTTGGTTGTTTCGGCCAGCCAGTAGTTCTCCTCGGCGTTGATGTTGATGGTGTAGTTGCTGCTCCACGGCGGGCGGATGTACGGGTTCCAGATGCCCTGCAAATTGGCGGGTACACCCGGCGTCCGGCTGCTGCTGATGAGCAGGTATCGCCCGTACTGGAAGTAAAGGATTTCGAGGTTCTTGTCCTCCTCGCCCTTTGCGTAGCGCTTGAGGCGCTCGTCGGTGGGCAGGTTGGGAGCGTTGGTGGGGCCAAGGTCAAGTTCTACTCGCTTGAAAAAGCGCATGTAGTCCTTGCGGTGTGCGTCGAGGAGGGTTTTCCACGGTTTGGTGCTGGCGTTTCGCAGGTTTCGCTTCGCAATGGCGGTGGCGTCCTTCCCGTGCGTTGCCGGGTCTTTGTCGAAGCCGTTGAAGCTGGTGGATATTGCGATTTTGACTATTGCTTCCGTGCCATTCCTTAATCCGTAGGATTTATCCGTAATAAACCCCTCTCCATCTTTGTAACTGAAGTTGGCAAGCGCTGCGAACCTAGTCCCCTTGTTTTCATCAAAAACTACGGCATTGGGCATATCGCCCCGATAACTAGGCTCTGCTTTGAGAGGGGCATAGCCTTCCATCATCAGCATTCCGGCCGTTGCAGTAATTTTGTTTTTTAGCAGGCTTTTTAGGTTCAAATCGAAATTCAGTGCCCCTTTTTTGCTGCTCGTCAGCCGGATGACCATCACCGAATCGGGGGCGGAGATGAAGTATTCCCGTTGGAATTTGACCCCGTTCACCTCGTAGCGCACCGTGCTCACGGCCTGCTCGATGTCAAGTTCCCGGTAGTAGTTTTTTACCTCGCCTTTTTCATGCTGAAAGTTCAGGTACATCGTACCCAGTGGGGCAAAACTCTGCGAAAAAGCGCCTTGCAGGTGCTTGTTCAGCGAGTCGGCGGCGGGGTAGTCCTCGTTGGCAAGTGCCTCCCGGATGGTAGGCAGCCATGTGTGTGCCTCCGGGTTCATGTTCCCGTCCACTGGCCCGCCGGTCCAGAGCGTGGCGTCGTTGAGGAACATGGAATCCACCGCCACGCCGCCGAAGACGGAGGCGCCGATGCGGCCATTGCCGAGCACGAGGGTCTCCTCGAAGAACTCGGCGGGGCGGTCGTACCAGAGGGTGTGGGTGGATTGGGCGTAGGTGGTGTTGGCAAAGCCCAACAGGAACAGAAGGAGGAGTTTTTTCATGGACGGAATTTTGGGGTGAAAGTATAGATTTTGCTTTCACCCCAAAGAATTCGAACGTCTATATCTAACATCCATTAAACCTACCGCCATACAGCACGCCCCCATCCCTCGCCATGATGATGATAGTCTCGGTCGGCGTGGTGCGAAAAAGGCTTTGTACATCAAAATCGTCTTGCGGGGCAGGGGTGTCGGGCTTGTTGTAACGCACGAGGCCGCCACTCATTTCAACCGTCTCAACTGTATTGCCCAAAGTCGGTTGGCCGGACAGGCTGGGCTTCCATGTAGCGCCGTTGTCGTTGGAAACCTCCACTTCGCCGCCCATGATAGTGGCCGTGACGGTGCCGCCGTCGAGGGAGAGGTTGTTGGAGGTGAGGCCCTTGCGCACCCAGTCCCAGCTGTTGCCACTGTCTTTTGACAGTAAGATGCCTGCCTGTGTGCCCGCCACATAATGGTCGCCGGAACGTAGCATGCTCGTCACTTGCGCCCCTTTGTGGATTTGCCGCCAAGCCTTGGTCCCGTCCCGTAAGGCGTAAATGCCATCGTCCACGCCAATCCAAAGCTCGCTGTCGCCTACCCGCAGGATGGACTTCACCAACTCGCCTTCTAGGTTGTGGTTCAGGGAGACCCAGGTTTTTCCCATGTCGTAGCTGGCGTAAATGCCCTTCCACAGCACGCCGACGTAAATGACGCCCTCCGCAACGTGCAGGCTGGTGATTTTTTTGCTGGGCAATTGTTGGGTGTTGAGGGGCTGCCAGCGCTGCTTCGTTGGGTCGCTGAGGTAGAGGCCGTGATTCTCGCTGGAGAGCAGGAACTGGTCTCCGAGCATGCCCAGCGACTCAACAATCAAGTCGTCGGGCAGACCCTCGCCGTAGGGTGTCCACGTGACTCCCTCGTCGGTAGATCGGTACATGATGGCGAGTGTTTTTTTCTTAACAACTGACTGGTTGACAGTGGATTGCAGCGTGTCAATTGGGGTGGTCGGTGCTTCAAGGCAACCAACGAGGAGAAGCAAGGGCAATAATTTTTGGAACATGGTTTAATTTTAAAAGTGGTGGTGTGAGGAATCATTTTACCAAAATCTCATTGTGCGGCAGGGCATATCGGTCGTCCGTTGTCAGCAGCACGATGGCATCGCCGGGGCTGCATTTGTCCAACACGGTTTTGATGTCCAGTTGCTGATAAATTTTGTCGGAAAAGGAGAGCAGTGTTTTCGTGCCGCCATCGCGGATGGCGATTTTGAAGTTGGTTTTGCCCGTTGGGGTAGCGTCGCTCATGGTTTGCACGGTGAGCTCACCGCTGGCCGACTTGGAAAGTTCGCAGCGGCCTTCGGGCGAGTACTCATTTACCACCAGCTTGTTGTTCAGATAGGCAGCGGTGCAGTTGACGAAGCGTTCTTGGCCGAAGGCACTTGCGGTGGATATCACAGCAAGTGACATTAGAAGAAGAAATTTTACGATTTTCATTTTCAAGTATTTTTTTGTGAAAGAATATTTGACAAAGTTGTCGCTATTGGTAGTTGAACACCGTAAAACCCCTGTAAAACAGTGTAAATGAAATGTAAAACCCTGTTTACCACGATTTGTAACCGTATTTTTGGGCAATGAAAAACTCTATCCGAAAAATAGTGCTGCCGTTGTTTGTGTTGCTGGCTGGGCTGCTGGTGGTGCAGGGCATGGGTTGGATTGGAAAACCCAACCCCGCTGACGACCGCCAGTTCTCGCAAAAGGTCAACCTTGCCATGCGGCAGGCCGCCGATCACCTGCTCGACCTCGCTGGAGATACCACTTCTGCTATCCCGCCTGTGGAGCAAATAGCCGCAACGGACGAGTACCTGCTTCGGCTGGAAAACAACTTCAACTACGACAGCCTGCCCCATTTTTTGGCGGCGGCTTTCGTCCAGTTTGGCATCCAGGAAAAATACTTCGTTACCGTCAATGACTGCCTGAACAACTTGCTGATGCTCGGCTATTCGCATGAAACACTGAAAGATGGCCAACAACCCTGCGGTGGGCGTGACCAAAAAGCTGGCTGTTACAATTTGTCGGTGGTGTTTCCCGAAAGGGCAAAAAATGAGGCAGGAAATGGATGGGTTTGGGCAGGGCTGTTGTTGGTAGCAGGACTGGCGTTTGCCGTACCCCATTTTTTCAAACCATTGGATAACAAGCCGTTGCAAACAGTTGAGCCGACGGTGGAAGCCAACGCCAACCCTTCGCTGCTTCACATCGGCAATACCCAATTCGACCCCGTAAACCTGTTCGTCCTCATCGGGGTCACTCGCCAGCCACTCACCTTCCGGGAGGCCAAGCTGCTCCATTTTTTTGTCCAAAAGCCCAACCAAGTGTTGGAGCGGGATGCCATCCTCGCTGCCGTTTGGGAAGACGAGGGTGTCATCGTGGGGCGTAGCCTCGACGTGTTCGTTTCCCGCTTGCGCAAAATCCTGCAAAAAGACCCTACGGTGAAAATCACCAATGTTCACGGGGTGGGGTATCGTTTTGAAGTGGGCATGACATCCGAATCCTGACACCCACCTTTTCTGATTAAAGTCTGGCAGCTAAATGACAAAAATTACTATGCCGATTGGGTGGCATGGCTGTACCTTGTGCCACTTAAATTCTTTCCAAAAAAAAGCAACACATGAAAATTTTTGTCAAAATTTTAGCCTTTTTGCTGCTGGCTACGGCATTACATGCTCAAAAAACCGTGCGAGGTGTGGTGACCGACGCTACCTCGGGCGATGCCTTGATTGGGGCCACCGTCGTTGTCAAAAACACGGCTTCCGGCACGGTCACGGAGGTGGACGGCAGCTACGAAATCCAACTCGGTGCCAACGAAAACCTGCTGATTTTCAGCTTCACGGGCTATCAGCCCGTTGAAATTGCGGTGGACGGCAGGTCGGAAGTCAACGTCCAAATGGAGGCCAACTCCACGCTGCTGGACGAAATCGTCGTTGTGGGCTACGGTGTTCAGAAAAAGAGCGTCGTGACCGGCTCCATTTCCAAGGTGAAAGCGGAAGACTTGGAGGCCATGCCTGTCGCTCGATTGGAGCAATCGCTGCAAGGGCGCACCTCTGGCGTTCGGGTCACCTCCGGCTCCGGCCAACCGGGTGCTGGCGCAACTGTGCGCATCCGTGGTACGACGACCATCGGTGACTCCAACCCGCTCTACGTGGTGGACGGCGTGCCCATCGAGGGTGGCATCGAGTACCTCAACCAGAGCGACATCGAGTCCATCGAAGTGCTGAAAGACGCAGCATCTGCGGCTATTTACGGTGCACGTGCGGCCAACGGCGTCATCATCGTGACCACCAAGCAGGGCCGTGCAGGCTCGATGGAAGTTAGCTACAGCGGCTACTACGGTGTGCAGAATCCGTGGCGCAAACTCGACGTGCTCAATGCGACCGAGTACGGCCAGTTGATGAACGAGGCCGCTGCCGCTGCTGGCCAGCCGCTCCCTTTCGCCAACCCAGAGGCGTTGGGAGAAGGCACCGACTGGCAAAGTGCCATTTTCAATGAAAATGCGCCCATCCAAAACCACGAGCTTAGCCTTTCCTCCGGCAACGACCGCTCCACGTACTACGCCTCGTTCGGTTATTTTGACCAAGAAGGCATCGTGGGCAACAAGGACGACAGCCGCTGGCAGCGTTTCACCGTCCGCCTCAATTCCAGTCACAACATTACGAAGCGGGTGAAATTTGGCAACACCCTCGGCTACACACGTACTGTCAATCGGGGTGTAGCGGAGAATACGGAGTTTGGCTCGCCGCTCGGCAGGGCCATCAACCTTGACCCCATCACGCCGCTGTACGAAGACGACCCAGCGGTGCTTTCCGAGCCTCGCTACGCCAACAATTTTGATGCACTGGTGCGCAACCAAAATGGCAGGATTTACGGTATTTCCGACATCATCACCTCCGAAATCCTGAACCCCGTGGCAGCGCTGGAAGTGGCGCAAGGCAGGGGCTACGCCGACAAGTTTGTGGGCTCGGTGTTCGGCGAGTGGGAAATCCTGAAAGGGCTGAAATTCCGCTCCAACATCGGAGCCGACCTCGCTTTTTGGGGAGGCGAGAATTTCACCCCCATCCACTACCTCAACGCCACGAACATCGCCATCGTGACAGCTTACAACCGCAGCCTCGCCCGTGGCCTCGTTTGGAACTGGGAAAACACGCTGAACTACGATTTTACGACGGGTAGCCACCAAGTGACGCTGCTGGCAGGCACGACGGCCAAAAAGTCGAGCGGATTTTTCCAGGGCGGCAACATCAACGACATCCCGGTGGACAATATTGACGACGCCTCGCTGCTGTACCCCACGTCGCCCGAAAGCCAGACGTTCTACGGCTACGAGTACGAAAACACGCTGGCGAGCTACTTCGGGCGGGTCAACTACAATTTCGCTTCGAAGTACCTGCTCACGGCCCTGATGCGGGTAGATGGCTCTTCCCGTTTCGGCTCCAACAACAAGTACGGCTTCTTTCCATCCGTCTCGGTGGGTTGGGTGCTCACGGAGGAAGGCTTTTTGCAGCGAAACGACGTCGTCAACTTCTTGAAAATCCGTGGTTCTTACGGTGTGAACGGCAGTGACCGAATCGGCGACTTCCGTTACGTATCCACCGTGGGCGGCGGCAGGAGCTACACTTTTGGTAGCGAGGAAGACCTCATCAATGGCGTCAGCCCGAACGCCATCGCCAACCCCGACCTGCGCTGGGAAGAAACGACGCAGACCAACATAGGCTTTGATGCCAAGGTATTTAAACACTTCGGCGTCACGTTCGACTGGTTCCAGAAGAAGACCACCGGCATGTTGTTGGCCGTCGAAGTGCCCGCCTACGTTGGCAATGCTGGCCCCATCGGCAACATCGCCGAGCTGGAAAACAAGGGCTACGAGTTGGAGCTTTCTTACGACAACAAGTTTGGCGACCTGAATCTGGGCTTCGCTGGCAATATTTCCTACGTTCAAAACAAGATACTTGACCTCGGCGAAGACAAGACGTTCCTGCCAGGTCTCCAGCGCTTCGGCCCGCAGGGCATCGAGCTGACCCGTACCATTGAGGGCTACGCTTACGAGTCGTTTTATGGTTACAAAACCGACGGGCTTTTCCAGAACCAAGCGGAGGTGAGCAACTACACCAATGACGAGGGTTACCCTCTGCTTCCGAACGCCAAGCCCGGCGATATCCGCTTCGTGGATGTGAACGGCGACGGCGTCATCAACGAAGACGACCGCACCATCATTGGTGACCCGACACCGGACTGGACCTACGGCTTCAACCTCAACATCGGCTACAAGGGCTTCGACATCTTGATGTTTGGCCAAGGTGTTTTCGGCAACGACGTTTACAACGCCACCCGTCGATTCGATTTGCCGAAGGCCAACTTCACCACCGATGCTCTTGGCCGCTGGACGGGCGAGGGCAGTTCCACCGACTTTCCCCGTCTCAATGCCAACGATGGCGACGCCTCCTCCAGCAACCGGAACCTGACCCGTAGCTCCGATTTTTGGGTGCAAAACGGCGCATTTTTCAGGGTGAAAACCTTGCAGTTGGGCTATACCTTACCCACCGCCGTGGCCAATCGGGCAGGCATGAAAAAGGCAAGGATTTACGTCTCCGGCAATAACCTCCTGACACTCACTGCCTACAAGGGCTTCGACCCAGAAGTCGGTGCAGGGTCTGGCGTGGACAAAGGCATTTATCCACAGCCACGGTTCTTTTTGATGGGCGTAAACGTGACGTTTGGCAAGTAAGCTGGATTTAGAAATCCGGTTTCACACAAAAAAAATTAAACATGAAAAAGCAATTTTTATCAAAATATATCTTCCTGTTCCTTGCCCTCGGCTTGGCCACTTCCTGCGGCAAGGACTTCCTCGAACTGGAGCCGAAGGGTACCTCGTTGGAGACCAATTTTTACAAAACTGAGGAAGAAATCTTCCAAGGGCTGGTGGCCACTTACGACGTGCTCGGTTGGGAGGGCACCGAAGGCTGGAACATGATGCTCGGCCTGCTCAATGCCGCTTCCGACGACTGCTACGCTGGTGGCAGTGATGCCTCCGACCAGCCAAACTGGGTTGCTTGGGACAATTTCTCCCTGAACCCCCTGCTCGGCCCACAAATGGGGCTTTGGCGCAAATACTACGCTGGCGTTTACCGGGCCAACCTGATTTTGCAAAAAATCGAGGAGGCGCCGAGCATTTCGCCGGCCTTCAAAGCAAGGACGATTGCGGAGCTGAAGTTTCTGCGGGCATCCTTCTATTTCGACCTCGTGCGGCTGTTTGGCAACGTGCCACTGTTCACCGAGCCGGTCAACCCCGACGCTATTTTTTCGGTGAAACAGGCCGACCCAGCCGATGTGTACGCTCTCATCGAGCAGGACTTGACCGATGCGAAAGGCACCATCGAACTGCCTGAAACCGTGCCGCCAGCCGAATTGGGGCGCATCACACAAGGAGCCGTGTCGGCGCTGCTGGGCAAGGTTATTTTGACCCAAAACGACAACAGTCGGATGCTCGAAGCAGCCGCTCATTTTGAGACGGTCATCAACTCCGGCAACTACTTCCTGGAACCCAACTACGGCGACATCTTCTTGCAGGAAAACGAGTTCGGCCCTGAGTCGGTCTTCGAAATCCAGTACGCCAGCAACCGCCCCGGCGACTACGGCTGCTGCTTTAACTCTGGCCCAGTGAGCAATGCCACCGAGGGCAACTACAACATTCAGTTCTTCGGGATGCGGGACTACTCCGGCCCAATCTATGCGCCGGGCTGGAGCTTCTGCCCAGTGACGACGGAGTTAGAGGCGTTCATGAAAAACGACCCCCGCTACCAGCACACCATCATTGACGGGAAGCAATTGAAGCAGGGCGGTGCCTCCTACACGGCGGCCTATCAGAACACCGATTATTTCATCAAAAAATACGCCCCCATCGCCGCCAACCAAGCTACCGACGGCGAAACGGCGCTGGCTTGGGGCCAGAACATCCGGGTCATCCGCTTGGCCGACGTGCTGCTCATGGCTGCTGAGGCCATCGTGCGGGGTGGCGGCAGTGAGGCTACGGCAGTTGGTTACTTGAACCAGGTACGAGCGAGAGTGGCTTTGCAACCCTACTCAGGCACTGACCTACTAGACGCCATCTACCGGGAGCGCCGCCTGGAACTGGCCACAGAGGGACACCGCTATTGGGATTTGCTGCGCACAGGTGGTGCAAGCGAAGTGCTGCCGGGCTTCACCTCGGGCAAGCATGAGCACCTGCCCATTCCACAGCAGGAAATCGAGCTGTCGCAAGGTGCGCTCGTGCAGAACCCAGGCTATTGATTTTACCCCCCGCAGGCAACGCAGATTCTCACAGATTTTTCCCAAAACCATCTGTGAATGTCTGCGTTGTCTGTTTTAAAGCTAATCTGTCAAAACAATCTAAAAATGCATAAACTCTTTCTTGCTCCCGCCCTTCTAGCTCTAATGGTCATCGCTGCTTGCAGCAGCAAAGAAGACGATACAAACCCTGTTTTCCCGCAGGTCAGCGCCCCCTCGGTCAGCAAGTTTGAGGGCAATGAGGCTAGTAGTTTCGAGTTCAAAGTCCGGTTGACGCAGGCCGCCGACAAGGTGGTGACGCTAGATTTTGCCACCAAAGACAAATCTGCCAAAGCGGGCGAAGATTACACGACCACTGCTGGCAGCCTCATTTTTGCCGCAGGCGAAATTGAGAAAACCGTGTCCGTGTCCATCATTGCCGACACCCTGAAGGAGCCGGACGAAGAGTTTGAACTTTTGCTCACCAACCCCACTAACGCCGTAATCACCGGCGCTACGGCCATCGGTACTATCCGCAACGACGACACTTTTCAGGTCATTCCCGACGACGGTTACACCACCCCCGAAAGCTACCCAGGCTACACGCTGGTCTGGCAGGACGAGTTCACCGGCTCAACCATTGACCCAGCGAACTGGGTGCATGAACTGGGCGCCAGCGGCTGGGGCAACAACGAGTTGCAGTTCTACACTGCCCGTCCCGAAAACTCTTTCATCTCGGATGGCAAACTGATAATTGAGGCAAAAAAAGAGAATTATCAAGGAGCATCTTACACCTCCGCTCGCATGAAAACGGCGGGGCTTCGGGAGTTTCAGTACGGCCGCATCGATATCCGTGCGAAGCTGCCCAAGGGGCAAGGCATCTGGCCCGCTCTCTGGATGTTGGGTGGCAACTTCAGCTCGGTGGGCTGGCCCAAGTGCGGCGAGATTGACATCATGGAGGTCATCGGTAGCGAACCTGCCAAGTTGCACGGCACTGTCCACTGGGACAACAACGGCAGCCATGCCCAGTACGGTCAATCAACGACGCTGCCGAGCGGCACCTTTGCCGATGAATTCCATGTGTTCACCATCATTTGGGACAACCAAAAAATCCGCTGGCTTCTCGACGACGTGCAGTTCAACGTCGTGGACATCACCCCAGCTGGTTTGAGCGAATTCCACAACGAATTTTTCTTCATCTTCAACGTAGCTGTGGGCGGTAACTGGCCCGGAAATCCCGATGCCTCCACCGTCTTCCCGCAGCAGATGCAGGTGGATTATGTGCGGGTGTTTCAGGAGTGATGGAGAAGGTGATAGGTGATATTTCAAAATGACGTTCGAAAGTGGTGCAAACTTGCACGATTGAGTTTGGCTTTTGGAAGCTGACCTTGAAATACTCGCCGTCAGCGTCTATCTTTGGATAAAATTTCTACCAATGACAGCTTCGCTCAAGCAACCGCTGACAAATGCCCAACTCGAAATCTTGGCGCTGTTTTCGGAAAACCTATCCGAACAGGATATGAAGGATTTGCACCAATGGCTGTTGGAATTTCGCTACCGTCGCTTACAAAACACCTTGAACCAACTTGCCGATGAGAAGGGCTGGACGGAGAAAACGTTTGAGGAATGGGGCAAGGCGTATTTGCGCACACCGTACAAGTCACAACAGCAGCACCTCAAAAATATAGCTGGTGAAGGTGGTCATTGATATTAAGGCGTCACCATGTCGCATCATCCATTAATTCTTACTCCAATAAACCCAGTCACCAATAGCTTCCAATGTGTCCTCATCTGCTTCGATTTCCATCAAAGAAAGCATCGGAACGCTGTGGACATAATCATCGAATGATACCCCAACGGTCATATCATCCCCGAACTCGATATTGCAAGTCAGTTCCACCACCTCGGCTTTTTTCAATTCTTTGATGCCGCCCCTCGTTTTCATCTCGACGGTGGCGTAAAACGGGAAGTTCAACTTTTCTTCCATGTAATAATACCAACCCATTTTGACTTCATGGTCGTCGTAAGCGTCCACGATAATTTCATAGTTGATGCGGTGCTCGATTTCTTCGTTTTTTGATTTGGCCATGATTTTAATTGTTTAGAAAAAGGTGGCAAAAGCACACTTCTTTACTTTTCACAGCATTTGGATTGCAATTTAATCTTTTATTTTCAGGATATTTCCCGCTGAAATTTTTACTACTTTTCTATGTTTCGTAAAAAGAGCTTTAATTGCTTGAGACTTTACATACAAAACTATGAGTTCTTTTGGAATGCCAATATGGGCCTTGCTTGAATGAGCATCGCTAATGACACTTTTTTCTTTAAAAACAGCAATTGTTTCGAGAATCTGATTAACGGCTTTTCCAACAATCCTTTCTTCTAATGTTTGGGCGCTGGGGTTGTCTCTTTTTGCATTCATTTTTAGTTCAACCCACAATAGATTTGGCTCATGTTGGCCATTAGGGAAAATCAAACCTTCACAACGTTCACCTTGATTTTTGATAAGACAGCCGTCAACGGACAAAAAAGTTCTTTCCCTTTCGGTGTCGCATTGAACTTCCAATGATTCTCGCCTTTGCCGAGGAGTTGGAGAAAGCCTCAAGTGGGCAAATTTTTTTGTTGGGTTATCTTCATCAACGTATGGAGGATTGGGTGCATCACTTGAGTCCCAAATCCAAAAATTCATGGAAGCTGTAGTTTCAAAACACTGCTCGCAATACGCTGCATGGGAAGAGTTAAGCTGAAATTTTTCGATTACGGTTGCTTGGAAACTCATTTGGTACGGGATTAGGAGTCAATTTCCATTAAATTATCAAATTGGTTCTGAAGTTCAAACCAATAATTCTCAAGCAGATTGTTCCCAATCATTCCTGTAGCTTCTTTAACTCCTTGTGCTGTATCATTAATGGGAGTACAACTACCGTCCAAGCCAAGCATATATGCCGAAACCTGTGCTGGGCGAAGTCGAAATAGTTCGGGTATGCCAGCTCGCCCTATTGCCGTACTCGAACCCCCTTCTGCTTCAATGTCTCCCGCAAAAATCAAATTATTGATAATTGTTAAAAGGTATGGGCTATGAGTTGTAATAAAAAGTTGGTTATTACCACCAATGCCATATTCGGAAGGAGTGTTAATTAGTGCTGCCAAAATTTCCATCATCCTATGTTGGCCTGAGGGAAATAGATGGGCTTCTGGTTCCTCCAAAACCCTGAAAACAGGGTTTGATTCTGCTATTTGCAGAATTACATCTTGGACGATACGTATAGATTCTTGTTGTCCAGAGGATGCTTTTCTTAGCTCTATTGTTTGTCCGTTGGCAGTTCTCAAATATTCTCCCAGCCTTTCTGAATTACGATAATCTGCTTTAAGTAACTCAGCGATGCTTTTCTGAATACTGTCCCTGATTGAGTCATCGTCTATTTGACGAAGCATTCCTTCAACACCTAATCCTTTGAATTTTTTCCGCAACTGTGATGTAGAGTGATAAATAAAATCCCTAAGAAGAATTAAATCAATTTCTTCTGAGTTTTGTTTTTTAGGAAGTCCATTCTTTCCTATCAAAACAGTCATTTTCACCTTAACTAACTCCCTAAATAACTCGAAAAACTCATCAGTATAAGATACCGTAATGCTTCGCCCAGCAGGAATGTATATTGCAACTCTGTTATCATTTAGTATCTCGACTAAGCTTTTTTCAAGAAATTGTTCTTCTCTTTCCGAATTAACAAAATCTTCTCGCTGTAGGAAGAAATTCACAGGTGTCGCTGCTCTACGAATTTCATTTTCAATGTCGTTGAAAAAAAATTGAGGCTCAAACCTTACATTCACGGGTTGGCTGCCATAAATGTGAATGTAGTTGTCAGTATCGAAAAAGAACTTGATGTCATAGTTTTCATTGAGCCGCACGGCTGAACCAAAATATAAATAGAATTTATCCCTGAGTCCATTACTAATTTTAAGTCCATTTATTTCATTTGGATTCAAACGAGCCATCTCCACCAAATCCTTTCGAAGCGACTTAAAAAAATAGACCAACTTGGCAATCGTGCTCTTTCCTGATGCCTGTTCACCAATAATAATAGTCAAATCATTCACCTGTACATCCGCATGAACGATTTGCCTAAAATTTCGTATTTCGATTCTTTGCATATTCTATCAGTCTTAAAAATCAATGTTTCACGTTGCATCATCGCCAGCAAAGATACTTCAAAACTCCCTACCTTCACCCCAAAAATCACACAAAATGAAGCTAAACCTAACCATCCTACTCCTCCTAACCACCTTCTCCCTCTTCGCCCAAAAGAAAAAGGCGCCGAAGGCGCAAGCCCCCGCCAAAACCGAAACCCCGAAAAAATGGGACATCAACGCCCCCTCCGGCGCTGGCTGGAACTGGAAAGACATCAACTTCACCACCGACGAAGGCACCTGGCTCAACCTCGACCTCAGCCCGGACGGGAAGACCATCGTCTTTGACATGCTCGGTGACATCTACACGATGCCCATTGCCGGAGGCAAGGCAACTGCGCTGCGCACGGGAATCGCTTGGGAAGTGCAGCCCCGCTTTTCGCCGGATGGCAAGCGAATCAGCTTCACCTCCGATGCAGGTGGCGGCGACAATATCTGGCTGATGGACGCCGATGGCAAGAACGCCTCCCAACTGACCAAGGAGGACTTCCGCTTGCTCAACAACGCCGTATGGCTTGACAATCAATATCTTATCGCCCGCAAGCACTTCACCTCAGGGCGCTCGCTCGGGGCGGGCGAAATGTGGATGTACCACGTGACCGGGGGCAGCGGCCTCCAACTCACCGAGCGCAAGAACGACC
>CAYTZS010000022.1:0-39768 GCA_964442355.1 uncultured Saprospiraceae bacterium
GCCCACCAGCCAGAGGTAGAAGCAGAGGTTGTGCAGTGAGGCTATTTGTGCCCCCAAGTATTCGCCCGCATGGATGAGGTGACGCAAGTACGCTTTCGAGTGCGAACGGCTGGTATAGCTCGTGCTCATGAGGTCAATGGGGCTATGGTCGTTCTTCCATTTTTCGTTTTTGATATTGATGATACCCTCCGCCGTGTACAACAGGCCGTGGCGGGCATTGCGGGTCGGCAATACGCAGTCGAACATGTCAATGCCGAGGGCAATGCACTCCAAAATGTTCATCGGGGTGCCCACGCCCATCAGGTAGCGAGGTTTTTCTTTTGGCAAAATGCCGCAGACCAGCTCCGTCATAGCGTACATGTCCTCGTCAGGTTCCCCAACAGATAGGCCGCCGATGGCATTACCCTCTCGTTCAAACGAGGCAATGGCTTCCGCCGACTCCCGCCGCAGGTCAGGGTAAGTGCTGCCCTGCACGATGGGGAACAGTGTCTGTTCATAGCCGTACAGCCCCTCCGTCTCATCGAAGCGGTCGCAGCAGCGCTTGAGCCAGCGGTGGGTCAAGCCCATCGAGTTTTTGGCGTAATTGTACTCACAGGGGTACGGCGTGCATTCGTCGAAGGCCATGATGATGTCCGCCCCGATTTCCCGTTGGATGTCCATCGCCCGCTCTGGGGTGAAGACATGCTTCGAACCATCAATATGCGACTGGAAGGTGACGCCCTCTTCTTTGATTTTGCGCTGCGCCGCCAGTGAATACACCTGATAACCGCCACTGTCGGTGAGGATGGGGTGGTTCCATCCATTGAATTTGTGCAGCCCCCCCGCTGCCTTCAGCACCTCGGTGCCGGGCCGCAGGTAGAGGTGGTAGGTGTTGCCGAGAATGATTTGGGCCTGTACCTCCCGCTCCAGTTCGTGGATGTGGACGGCCTTCACTGCGCCTGCCGTGCCGACAGGCATGAAGATGGGGGTTTCGATTGCGCCGTGAGCTGTCTCGATGCGGCCAGCCCTTGCAGCGGAGTTTTTATCGGTATGTTGAAGTTGAAATGTCAAGATATGCGATGATTTTGGAAGGGCGAAGATGGGGCGATATTATGAAAACTTAAAATTGACGCCCTTTTGTTGCCAGCCGTTTCCTTTGCCATGGGAAAAAATTAGGTTTGCATCAATTATATCACCAATCACATTAAAACAATCGAACTATGGCAATCAGAAGAAATGCAACCTCTGTTTGGGAAGGCTCCGGCAAAGAGGGTAATGGTCACCTTACCACCCAAAGCGCCGTGCTGAATCAAACACAGTACTCTTACAACACCCGCTTCGCCGATGGCATCGGTACCAATCCTGAAGAACTGGTAGCGGCAGCTCATGCGGGCTGTTTCAACATGAAACTTTCCTTTGTGCTGGGTGGTGCTGGCTTTACGCCAGAGCGGTTGGAGACCAAGTGTACCATTTCGCTCGACAATGGTGCCGTGACTGAGTCGCACCTGCAATTGACGGCTACCGTGCCGGACATCAGTGCTGAACAGTTTGCCGAATGCGTGGCAGATGCCGAGAAGAACTGCCCAATTTCAAAACTGTTGAACTGCGAAATCAAGGTGGATGCCACTTTGGCTTAGCATTAGGCTGTTTTTAGAGTAAAAATGCTACCGCAAACGCCAGCACCACACCAATGATGCCGTACATAAAAACCGTGTAGCAATAACTGAGGTACTTGTATTTTTTGGCCAACACTACGCCGAGAAAGTACAAGTCTTTGGTCATGGAAGTGTAGAGGAATTCCTTGTCTTTTATCATTTCCATCATGCCCCAGTGGTAGTCGTCCAGCTTCATGTTGTAGAAGTTGCCGAAGAAAAGCAGATTGGCCTTGCGTGTCTCAATGTCTTCTCGGGTAAATTTTCCTTCCGTAATTTTTGGGCGGGTGCTGAGGATGGCCAGCACCATTGCCGTCACGCAGACCAGCAATAGCAAAATGGTTGGAATGGCGATTTCTGGGTGCTCATCGAACCGTGGGAAAAGCTGTGGGATGGCCACCGAAATCACGATGGCGTTGATGCTGAGCATGATGTTAGCCTTGCTGTCGGCCATGCCGCTGAGGTTGATGTGCGTGCGATAGGTCGTGCGGTACATCGTCTCCACGCCCCGACCAACCTCCGAATCGTTGAGGTAGGCTTTGACGTTGGGCTTGTCCGCTGGGTCTTTGTCTTTTTTGAACTGCTTGTCCTTGCGGGCGAGGTCCTCGACCGAGGCAACACCAGCGGGGTTTAGGCGCAACTGGTGCTTGCGCAATTGCTTGATGTGCTTGAGCTTGCGGGGATTGTAAAGCTCCTCGGCCACCGATGTGAAATAGCGGTGGTTGCTCAGGAAGTCAAGTTCGAACTGTACCCAGTCTTGTTCCGTCAACATCTTCCCACGGGTCAGCAGCACCTCTTGGCGCAGTCGGCCTGTGCGATCCCAGTAGCTTTGCTTGCCGAGATGGCTTAGGTCGGCATCGCAAATGATCTCCTCTAGCAAGTCCTTGGGCTTGAAGGGCAGGCGGGTAGCCATGATGCAGCGGGTGATGAGGTCAAGGTCTTGGTCGGACAGGTCAAAACTAGAAAGGAAGTTCACGGCATAGCGGCAGCTGCGCTCTTCATGCCCTTCGGGGCCTTGGTCGTAGCCGCTGTCGTGAAACCAAGCGGCAAGCTTGAGCAGGCTGAGTTCCCGGTCGTCGAGGTTGTGGCCAGTTCCTATTTCGACAACTGCCTCTAGTACGCCCTGCGTATGGATGAAGTCATGAAAAACGTACTCGGCCCCAATTTTTTTCTGGAAGAAATCTGTCAGGTAGCGCTCCGTTTGCGCCAGTATTTCACTGTAGGGTGTTGCCATTCGTTTTGTTTTAAAATTGCTGTTGGCAAATTTCCCGGCAATGTAGAAAAACCTGTGCTACTCCTGTCTACTTGTTGTTGATTCTTTCGGTCTGCTTTTTACCTGAGGCGAGTTCGGTGCCGTGCAGGTCCACGTGATAAACCTCCGGCCATTTGCTGGTGTCGTCAGCGAAGACCCAAATGTAGTTGAGGCGGCAGGCTTTACCGTTGATGGTCATGGTAGCTATTGGCTTACCGTTGGCATCGGTCTTCAGGTGAATCTTTCGTTTGTCGTAGGCAGTGAGAGTGATGTGGAACCCTTTGCCAGTACCGTCTTTTTTGCTGCTGTAACCATAGGCGAAAGTGCTTTGGGTCCAAGTCAGTTCTTTACGTTCGCCATTGCTGCCGTAGCGCAGCCAGTATGCGTCAATCGGATTTGAGGAGTCGAACTTGCCATTTTGGAAATTGGCGTCGTACACAATCGTATTCTTGTTCTTGTTTCTTTGGATGAAAAACAGTGAATTGTTGCCATTGGGAGGCGTGGGGAAGTCGGCGGGCCGACTCATAAGCGACATCGGCCCCGTCTTGGAGGCGGTACCCTGCGAGTAGAGCGAACCGACCATCGTGGTCAAGAACAATATCGTGATGAATACACTTTTCCTCATTTTTCCAATTCTTTCTTGCTGTGCATTAGCCTGTTGATGGCCGTGATGTTGGTCAGCACCGCCAGCACCATGATGGGCAAGGTGAAAATCGTGATGGTCTCGAAAAGCGGGATGGGCAACCAGTCCACGGTGATTTTCACTTCACTGCCACCCAGTGCCGAGTACACCCCGCAGGCGATGGCCGACACGCCGATGATGATGATTCGCTCGGGGCGCTGCATCATGCCCACATCGGCGAGGCTGGCACCAAGGCCCTCTGCCCTCGCCCGGATGTAGCTCACCATTACCGAGCCAATCAGCGCAATGAAAGCAAAAAGCGAACTCAAGAAATAGCTCTGCGCCACCAAGTACCAGCAGATGCCGAGAAACATGATCATTTCACTGTACCGGTCGAGCACCGAGTCGTACAGCGCACCGAACGTGGAGTCCATTTTGCCGACCCTTGCCAGTCGCCCGTCAATCATGTCAAAAAGCCCGGCGAACAGTATCACCAAGCCTGCCCACCCGATGTAGGAGTGGTCGTTCCGCTCCCCGTATTTGCCGCCGTAGATGAAAATTATAGTGGCAAAAGTGTTGATGACGAGCCCGATGGTGGTGATGGTATTGGGCTTCACCCTCCACCGCACCAGCAGGTCTATCAGCGGATTGATGACCCTGTAAACCAGTGGTTGGCCGTATTTCTTGAGTAAGTTTTCGCTCATAGCGCTATTAGGGCTTTTGCCTGCGGCAAAATGTGCGAGTTTTTTCTCGACATTTTGCCGCAGGCAAAGATAAAGAATAAGCTGGCTGTTGGGGTTGTGTCCAATATAATGTGCGGTAGCACTGAAACGCTGCATCCGTCACATGTCATCGGCTCTACCTTCAAACGGAGCCACAATGCCAGCCCTAATTAAAATTCTACCTTGAACCTGAAGCGCAATCCAAAGCCCTTCATGCCGAACATGGTAGGTACGTTGGGATTGTCCAAGTGGGTAAGGCGCCAAACGGCATCTACCCGCAGTACTTTCAGGATGTTGCCGATGCCGAAGCCTGTCTCCATGTACGGCTTGCTTTCTAGCGTATAGTTCACTCGTTGCCCGTCCTCATCATTTTGGAACTGGATGTATTCAGGATTTACATCGGGGTTGTTGCTGTCAGTTAGCCTACCATAAATGCCCTTGAAGGAGACTGTTTCCCGCAATTTTAGCTTCCTGAGTAGCGGTATTTTGTTTAGAATAAAGCCGTTGAAGTTGTGCTCTATCATAAACTGCACATACTCATCACTGACGAACTCCTGATAGTTCATCATGTTGAAGTTGAAGCTGCGGTAGAGGTAGCTTTGGTTAGCCCTTGGCAGGTGCAGCGAAAAATAGGGTACGCCATTGCCCCAAATTTTACCAACCTCAAAATCCATCCTAGAATTGCCCAAAAAGGACAGGTAAAAACGCTTGATGATGTTGAGCGAAGCGCTTTGATAAGCATAGTCGCCGCCCAACACACCTTTCATGCCCATGGCAGTTCGCAGGATGAAAATCGGGTGCTTGTTGAATAGCTGGGTACGGTAGGTGCGCCCTTGTATGTACTGTTCGTTGGGAGCAAAACGCACTGTCAAACCCAATTCACTGTTGGTAAATCCGTCGAGGACTTTTTCGCCAAGTTCAGGGTCGGTGTAGGCCAGTTGCGTAGTGCCGATAGAGCGGATGTTGTTGTGGGTGTAGGTAGCTTGATAGCTCCAGTGGTTCTTGGTTTCGAGGAAGTACTCGAACACGGTCTTGTTGTTCATCAACATTCGGTCGCGTGTGCCCCGCTGGAACGACAAGAAGAAGTTGTCCGGGCTATTGAGCTGCAATATTTGCCCCACGAGGTTTACGTCTTTTTGGTAAAAAGCCCGCACGTAATGCTTGGGGTTCTGCTTGAAGTCGTCGCGGAACGAATAGAGGACGTTGGCCAAGTACTTGAACTCCTCGTCCTTGAAGCCATAAGCCCCGTAGCCGCCAATGAAGAATTTGGGGTTGAACTTGAGGTTGGTCTCTCCACCGAGTTTCACGCGGTCGCCCTCCACTGGGTTGAAGCTATAAAAGTTGGCAATAGGGCCTACGTCCACTGGGCCAAATGCTTTGTAGCCAGTGGTCAAAAGCCCAAGGGTGGTCATGGTGCGCCTGAAGCTGGGTACCTGCTGCAAGGTGTCAATCATCTGATAAACCCCCTGCTCCTTGGCCGAGAGCTTTTCGTGTCGAGCTGTTGTCCAATATGTCTCGTCCCGGGTATATTGCTCAGGGTCTTCGATGACGGTTTGGGTGCCGGCGTAGTATTCCTCCGGCTTTGGGTTGTCGAATGCAAAGTCGCGGTACATCGCTGTGCGTGTACCATAAATACCAGTTTTGCGCTTCAGCAGGGAGAAGTCCATCACCACAACGTCTTTGGTACGTGCCCATACGCCGTTGGGCTGCTTCGCAAACTCCTGCTGCAGTTTCATGTCCTGCACGAAGTTGACGTTTATCTGCCGGGTGATACCAAAATCGGCTTTGACCACCGCAAACGCCGAGTCGCCACGAGTGATGTATAGGTCACCCTTGAAGGCGATGTTTTGCTTGTTCTCAGGCATGAAGGACACCTTTGTGACGGGGATGCCATTCACAACGGCTGTGCTGTCTTGAATATAGAACCGGTAGTAGGTTATGGCCAACGGGCTCAACGGGCTCATGAAAGAGAGGTCGAGCAGCCGGATATTGTCTTGGTAGATGTTCACGCTCTGGTACATTACCTGGAGCATGTCGTTGAGGTCTTTGTCGTCCACGTACTCCTTCATGCCTGTAACCTTAATGCCGCTGCGGTGTACTTTGTAACTTTCCGGGTCACGCCGATAGTACAGTTTGGATGAGGTTTCTTGGATAAAAAAGGGTAGGAATGGCTTGCCGTTGACCTTTGAGGTATCAATACGGTCCAAGATAAACTTGTAGTTCTTGAGCATTTTGCGGTTCTTCAGCGCCTCGGGATCGAAGTTGTTGAGGTCAAACTGGATTTTTTCATACCTGTCCACTTCGTAAAAATCGGAGGCTTCGATGCGGTTCTTGTCTTTGTTGTCAATCACCTTCCGCATCAATTCCACGGCAGGGTTATCACGCCGCTTGTACCGGCCCCTTTTTTCCTTTATCACGATAGGCCCCATCATGATGGCGGTTGACTTGAGGGCAATGTCCAACGTTTGTCTTTCGCCCTCAATTACTTGAATGACTTGGGTCTCGTAGCCAACGAAAGAAACTTCGATTTGCGGCTTGCCCCATTTCGATTCCAGCACGAAGTTGCCGTCGAAGTCGGTGGTTGTACCGATGGTGGTACCCTTAAAGGCGATGTTTACAAATGGCATCGGCTCTTGGGTGTCGGCGTCCAGCACCTTGCCCTTCACGATGGTCATTTTTTGGGAAAAAGCTGCCGAAGAAAGCAGAAGAAAGAAGAGGCCAAGGGCCAAGTGTTTTTTTAAAGTGGTAAAGTCCATAAATGCAGAGTCTTCAATCGGGTGTAGATAAAAAGGCTAGAATGTGTTTGGCTTTCCCAGGTTCCGAACCAGTTTGCGGGGCAGACCTAGAAACCGAACTAAAACGCCTACTTCAATTTTTTAGCGTCTTTCAAAAACTTCCGAGCAGTTGAAAAGTTCTGTCGCCAAACAAATTGCTGCAAAGTTACCCAAGTTTTGCTTCGCAAATTCGCTTGCAGCCTCTCCCAATGCCCAGGTTACAGGGCTTAGATGAGTTTTATTCGACGATTCCCCCATACAGCCTGATAATTTTAGCCGTATTTTTGACAAAAATTTAAGAAAAAAGAAAGCGATAATTTCAAAGCTGGTTGTAGTAAGCCTCGACAACCAAACATTCACGAACCTCGATTTTTGGAACTTCTAATTCACAGCTTCACCATGTCATCTTTACGGCAACGATTCCTACAGCATGTAGCCCAAACCAGCGACATTCCCATGCTGCTCGAAATCGAGCGGGCGGAGGGTTCTTTCCTTTTTGATGCATCGAACAAACGCTACCTCGACCTCATAGCTGGCATCAGCGTCAGCGTGCTGGGGCATCGGCATCCAAATGTGGTTCAGGCCGTCAAGTCACAAGCCGACCGCTACCTTCACACTTTGGTTTATGGCGAATACGTGCTGTCGCCCCAAGTGGAATTGGCTAGCTTGTTGGCGGCATACCTGCCCAAAACCCTCGATTGCACGTACTTCACTAACTCCGGCAGCGAGGCTACCGAAGGTGCGATGAAACTGGCGAAACGCTTCACGGAGCGTGCCGAAATCATTGCTTGCCGAGAAGCTTATCACGGTAGTACGCAGGGGGCCGCCAGCTTGATGTCCCCCAGTTCTTTCACGCAGGGCTATCATCCGCTGCTGCCAGGAGTGCGGCACATCGGTTTTAATTGCGAAGCAGATTTGGAAATGATAACCAAGCATACTGCCTGCGTCATTGCAGAGACGGTGCAGGCAGAGGCGGGCGTTCGTTTGCCCCAACATGATTATCTGAAAAAACTTAGAAAACGCTGCACCGAGGTAGGCGTACTGCTCATTTTTGATGAGATTCAAGCTGGCTACGGTCGTACGGGGTCACTCTGGGCATTTGAACAATATGGTGTGGTGCCGGACGTGCTGCTGCTGGCCAAAGGCATGGGCGGGGGCATGCCCATCGGGGCGTTCATTGCCTCGCAGGAAGTGATGCAGGTACTGGGGCACGAGCCGCCGCTGGGCCATATCACCACTTTTGGAGGGCACCCGGTCTGCTGTGCTGCTGCACTCGCTACGTTGCGTTTTTTGACGGAGAACAAGCTGTGGGAAAAGGTGCGTGAAAAAGAAGCACTGTTCCACCAATTGCTCAATCATCCAGCCATCCTTGAAGTACGTAGTGCCGGATTGTTGATGGCGGTAGAGGTGGGTGAGTTTTCCATGCTACGGCAAATCATTCTGGAGTGCGTATCCAATGGCGTCATCACCGACTGGTTTTTGTTCAACGACCGAAGTCTCCGCATTGCCCCACCGTTGACCATTTCCGAGGAAGAAATTCGATTTGCCTGCAAAGTCATCAATACAGCTATCGAGAAGGTGATGGGCTAAAACAAAAAAGGCTTCCCATTGGGAAGCCTTTTTTGTTGACGAAGAAAAAGTGGTTAGAAGAACCTTGAGCGATTGTCTTCGATGTCGGCTTTGTCACGCAGCGTCTGTATGAGGCTGTTCCTGACCGAGCCACGAGCCATTACTTGGCTTTGCTGGCGTATTTGGGCAGTGTTGCCAGTCACAGCGCCTGGCGTTTTGTTGGTCGGCATCACGATGAAGATACCGGTATTGCCAACGATGGCCTCGCTTGTTTTGTTTAGGTCGAGCTTGAAGGCAGTAGCAACCACTTTCGGTTCAGTCATGCCAACCTTAGGCAAGAAGGCAGAGGCAAAAGAGACGGCAGTGGCAGTATCTACCTGAACGGAGTACGTGCCTGCTATTGAAGCCAAGTCCTTGCCTTGTGCCTGTTGCTTCACGATTTCTCCTTTTTTGAGGTTGATGACCATTGGCTCGATTTCCTCTTTTACGTCTTTCCAAGATGGGGTGCCGGCAGGGATAATGCTTTTCAGGCCAGCTACCACATACTTGTTCACGTAAAACTCACCTTGATTTTGGAAGCTGTACACCTGCGGTGAAACATCGCCAGCGTCCACATCTCCAACATTCTGGTCGTTGCCGAATGCCCAGCGAACCATCTCACGGCTACCCTGGCCCGGCGTTAGTTGGCCAACGACGTAATCATTGACTTTCAATGGTGGAGTGGTTTCCGTAGTCAAACCTTTGGCTGTAGCTGCTTTGCGGAGTGACTCCAAGTTTTTGTTTTCTTCCTGCAATTGAAGTGCCTGTTCACGAACAGCATCTTGCGTAGCTTGGCTTGGCACGATGTCTTTGGAGACATAGGCAACGCTGACGCCGTTCTGGCCGCCGTAACGCTGCGTTACCTCTATGAGGTGTACGCCAAACTCCGAGATCACAGAATAGACCTTGCCGATTTCTGCTTTGTAAAAGCAAACATCGTTGAACGGCTTAACCATCCGACCGGGGCCGAATACGCCAAGGTCACCGCCCTTGCTGGCAGAACCATCTTCGCTGAACTTCACTGCCAGTGAATCGAAGCGACCTGCGCCTGACTCAATCAGCGTTTTAAGGCTGTCAATCGTATTTTGTGCAGCAACCAAAGTGGCTTGGTCGGTTGCACGGCGCAAGATGTGGCGAGCCTTGACAGAGTCAGGCACAATCTTTTTGCCGAGCATTTTCACGATTTTATAGGCGCTGCCATCAATGTAAGGGCCGTAAACTTCGCCAATGGGCATGTTGAAGACAGAGTCGGCGATGACAGCACTTAATTCGCTTTTCTTCACGTAAGCACCATCAATAGTGCCCAAGTTGTTTTCTACGAAAACTGTGTCGTTTTCAGCAGTCTTGAAGCCGGGAATCAAATCGGTTACACTCTTGCGGATGTCGGCAGAGTCCTGTGCGGTGGCTTTCACGTCAAAAGCCACGAACTCCAGCTTGCGGGTTTCTTCCGTTTGCTTGAACTGTGCTTTGTTTTCTTCGAAATAGTTTTTGTAGTCATCGTCGGAAAGTGTGATGGACTTGGTGTCAATTTCGTCGAAAGGCACTTGAACATAGAGGAAGTCAACCTGCTGTGTTTGCTCTAGGTCAATCACTTCGGCCATCCAGGTGGGCGTGTACATGCCTTTTTCGACCATACTGGTCATCTTTTTTTGTAGGCGATCCTTGATGATTTCCTTTTCTTGGTGTGCCCAACGGTACTTGAAATCGGGCACCAACTGATTGTCGGCTATCATCTGGTCAATCTTGTTGTTGGTGACGATATCCTTCAACTGGCTGAGCTGCTGCCTGTCCAACTGCTGAGTGGTCTGGCTGCGGTAGCGGCTGCTGATGAGCGGGCTGAGCTTTGAATCGTCGTCGCTGAACTGGAGTTCCAGCAGTTCTGACTTGCTCACGCCAAGGCCGATGCACTCGGCTTCTTTCTTGACGATGGCCTCGTCCACGTAATAGTTCCAGAGGTAGGCACGATCGCTGAAGCCATCGCTACCGGAGTTGGAGTAGAGCATTTCGTGCATGCCGGAGAACTCACGGTAGTCAACTTTTTGCCCTTCAATCTCTCCGATGGTAGTCTGGCTACCTCCAAAGAAGTTTTGGTTGGGGTTGTCGAACATCAACATGCCGATGAAGAGAATCAACGCCCCGGCAAGTGTTCCTACCAGTAACCATTTCTGTTGCCGAATTTTTCCTATCAGAGCCATGTGCTATAGAACTTTAGTTTTTTTCTGAAAAAACGATGAGATAATGATGCCGCCAGTTTTACGACGCATTTACCCAAGTGTTTATCAAAAGGAAAAAAATAATTTTTAAAAAACTGATTTAAAAGGATTTATGCCGCAAGGCAGGTGCTGGCTAATAGCAATAATTATGCCTTCGGAAAAATCCGGGCAAAGGTAATCGCTTTGGGGAGGAAAACAAAATTTTGGTAAGATGATGGAAGGGGAATATTTGGATGCTGCCCTTTGGGGGAATGTGCGGGCAGCATCCAGTATTCGCTAGGCTTTTTTCGCAGCCAAGAACTGCTTGACCCAGTCCAAGGTCACTGATTTTGGACGTTCCAGCGGCATGCCGAGCGCCCTTGACCAGCAGGTGGCAGCAAGTACGCCCATCGCACGGGATACCCCGAAAAGCACGGTGTAGAAGCTGTACTGGTCAAGACCGTAGTGTACCAACAACGCCCCGGAGTGGGCGTCCACATTGGGCCACGGGTTTTTGATTTTGCCAAGTCCTTGGAGGATAGGCGGCACCACCTCGTAGATTTTCCAAACCACATTGACGATTTCATCGTCGGGGCAGTACTCTCTTGCGAAGCGCATTTGCTCGATGAAGCGGGGGTCTGGCTTGCGCAAAACGGCATGGCCGTATCCCGGCACCACTTTGCCGGCGGCCAGCGTCGCCTCCACGTAACTAGCGATTTGCTCCTTGGTCGGATTGCGGGTTTCCAGTTTGTTGAGCATTTGGAATATCCAGTGGATGACCTCTTGGTTGGCAAGGCCGTGTAGTGGGCCTGCAAGGGAGTTCATCGACCCAGCAAAAGAAAGGTAGGGGTCACTCAGCGTAGAACCAATTAGGTTCATGGTGTGAGCCGAGGCATTGCCGCCCTCGTGGTCGGCGTGGATGGTCATGTAAAGGCGCATGAGGTCTTTGAAGTCCTCGTTTTCCGACACGCCGAGCATGTGCGCCAAATTGGCAGCCCAGTCCAGCTTTTGGTCTGCCTTGATGTGATGCCCACCGTGGTAGGTACGGCGGTAGATGTATGCTGCTATCTGTGGCAAACGAGCGAGGAGGTCCATTGTGTCCTCGTAGGTGGCATCCCAGTATTCGTTTTTGTTCATGCCCTCGCTGTACCTGCGGGCGAAGTGCGACTCCGTCTGCATGGCGTTGATGGCAATGGAAAACTGCGTCATGGGGTGGGTACTAGCAGGAAGTTTATCAAGCACACGGCACACATGCGGCGGAACCTTGCTGCGGCGCTCCCACTGGTCGCTAAGCCATTCTACTTCGGCCTCGGTAGGTATCTCGTCCACTAGCATGAGCCAGAAAAGACCCTCGGGAAGTGGTTCCTTGCCCTTGCCTTTTGGGAGCTTCTCCCGGAGCTCTGGCAGAGAGTAGCCCCGGAAACGAATACCCTCTTGGGCGTCGAGGAGGGATGGCTCCCAGAGCATAAAGATTATGTCGCGGGCACCACCGAAAACTTGGCTTAGGGTGACTTCGTCAACGACCGTATTGCCGTGCTCTGCAAGCAGGGCTTTTATTTCTTGTTTTACCTCGGAGGATTTTTGGAAAAACTTCTGTTTAAGCGGATCCATCTACTATCTGGATTTTATCTGGTTGTTAAAAATTGTCCGTTTTGACACGAACGCATTTGAATAGATATGGTTTTTGTTTCGGGTCGTAAAAGTAGAAATTTTGACAAGGTTGCCCCTTTTCAAAAACAAAAAAGCGGTGCGAATTGCCCACACCGCTTTTTGCTCAAAAAATACAACGACCGACCAAAGCCTAAAGTGCTTCGAGGTCTAACATGGTCATTTTGTTGTCTATTTCTTGCTGCGGTGAGCCGGCGGACTTCATCTCCTTGTACACTAAGGCTTTTTTCTCACGTAGCTTTTGCTGTTCCTGATTGTAGATGGCCATTTGCTCGGCGTTCAAGATGCGGTCGAAAGAGGCATCGTTGCCCAGCTTGATAGAGCGAATCTTGAGGGTGTAGGCGTTGGGATCGCTGGCTTTCAGCGGTTCTATCTCGGCGAGGTTGCGAAACTTCCGCTCTTGTATTTTCAGCATTTCCGCCTGCTGTTTTTCGTTGAGGCCGTAGCGTTGGTTCATTTGTTCAGTTGCTGCTTGGGCGGGAGTTGTGCTTGTGGAAGTCGCTTGGGCCATTGCGCCGAAGGCGGAAAACAAGCACAGAAAACAGATAATCAGATTTTTCATCAACATCGTTTTTTTATTGGAATACTTTTGCGGCACAAGTTACGACTTGTGCCGTTACACCAGCCCAGTGTGCTTTGTTTTTGTGTTAAAAAGTAAGGCATCAGGCAAAAACGCTTCATTTTGGTCATTGTTCAAGACATACTCGTCAGTGAGGACGTGCTCACTGAGCACTTCCGTTGTAACCTCGACGCCTGTAAAGGTGCCTGCTGCTGGGAGGGCGACTTTGGTGCCCCGCTCGAAGCTGCCGAGTTGGAGACCCTCGAAAACATCTACGAAGTCGTAAAGCCTTTCCTGCGCCCAGAAGGTGTTCAAGCCATTGAAAAGCAGGGGCTTCATGTGCATTACCCCGACCTGAATGGCCCCGGAACCCCCCTCCTCGAAAATGGTGCATGCGCTTTCCTCACTTTTGAGAGCAATGGCGTGGCCAAATGCGGCATTGAAAAAGCTGCCGAAGCAGGTGTCACCGACTTCAAAAAACCCATCTCTTGCCACCTTTATCCGGTGCGGGTTGCCACCACGCCCGAATTGGGCTTCGAAGCATTGAACTACGATGTCTGGGACATTTGCAGTGCGGCCTGTACTGCTGGTAAAAAGGAAAAACTGCCTGTTTACAAGTTTGTGAAGGAGGCCATCATCAGGAAGTACGGGGCCGAATTTTACGAAGAATTGGACGCTGCAGCAGGGTATTTGAAAAAATAAGCTGCTATTTCCCAAGCCGAGCGATTTTTCACAGCTAGTTTGGGGAAAGGTTGTAGTCGGTCTGCTGGTCGCCTAAGAAAAAAGAAGCAGTGATGCCGATAATCACATACCAGTCATTCCTGTCGTTGTTGCCATTCTTGCTGACACCGTCGAGGTAGTCGTTGAAAGTTGCCCTCCAGCCAACGTCAATACCCAACGAAAAAAATTCAAGCAAATCCGCCCGAGCACCAAAAATCAATGGCAGGCTGGCGGACAGCGTTTTCTCGTCTTGTTCTGGGAATTTGTCAGCGTCGAGCGGGTCAGTGACACTGACGACTGGTGCGAAGGACGCTATGCCCATTCCCAGCCCAACGTAAGGTGAAAACTGCGGCCTAAAAATCCCAGTATTGCTCACCCGGCTTCTGCCAAATGGATGGAATTCGCCCACGAAGCTCGCCTCCAAAATATTCGACTCAAAACGCCAACCCCTTTCCTTCAAACTTCCCTTGGCATTATTGTCATTTCCTGAAATGAATCCATACATGAAGTTGCCCCTGATTTTAAACTTATCATTTAGGTGGTAACGCACGAACCCGCCATAAGAGAGCCTAGTCTCAGACGGTTCAATCTGGTCTTCTGCCAGGTCGCCTTGGTAGTTAGCAAAACCTCCCAAAACGCCAACTTCCATCTTTTGCTGGGAAAGGAGAGCTGCTGGAAAGCAGCAAAGCAAAAACAGCATCAATCTGCCCATAAAAAAGTGTTTTCTGTTTGCAATGACTCAGCTTGGGGGAATTGTCTCAATCGCAATAGGGCTGATGAAGGAGCGAAACTAAATTTTTTATTGGTTAAGTGCAAAATTGCTGTTGTTGCGCCATCGGTATCCAAATCCTTGAGGGAATGCTCGGAGGCTGGCCGTTGCAAAAAATCATGACCTATATTTCCAACATGGATTGTTACTTTTGAGGCTAAAACAAAGCTATACTTAAGTATGAAAATTCTTCATAAAATACTCATTATCAATTTTTTGGCGCTTTTATCTCTTGAAAACACCTTCGCTCAAACGGCAACCATTACCGAGCGAATCCCCGGCTCAAAGGTCAGTTTCAAAATGGCGCTCGTACCGGGTGGCACTTTCCAGATGGGCAATCCCGATGGCGCACCCAACGAGCAGCCGCAGCGTCAAGTAAAGCTCGACAGTTTTTGGATGGGTGTCACGGAGGTCGGCTACGACGAGTTCATCATTTTTTATCAAAAAGAATACGACATGGACTCTTCGGCAATACCTGGTGTGGCCTACAAGGCGGATGCTGTCAGCCGCCCTACCCCACAGTATATTGACTATACCTATGGCATGGGCAAATCGGGGTTCCCAGCAGTGAGCATGACCCAACAAGCGGCCTTGCGTTACTGCAAATGGCTTTATGTGAAAACGGGACATTTCTACCGCCTACCGACCGAGGCGGAGTGGGAATACGCCTGCAAGAGCCAGCAAACGACCGTTGGTAATTGGCAATTGGGGCAAGAACTGAGCGACCTCGCCTGGTTTTACGATAACAGCTTTGAAAAATACCACGAATTGGCGCAAAAAAAGCCCAATCCCCTCGGTCTTTACGACATGCTCGGCAACGTGTCCGAATGGACGCTCGACTTCTACGACGAAACCTACCTCCAAAACCTCAAAGGCGACCCTGCCACCAACCCATGGGTGGAGCCCACCAAACGCCACTCCCGCACCGTGAAGGGTGGGTCTTATGACAGCAATGCGACAGAATGTACCTGCTCTGCTCGCAAGAAATCGGAGCCACGCTGGCAGGCCCGCGACCCACAAATCCCGAAAAGCCACTGGTGGAACCCAGACTCGCCATTTTTGGGCTTTCGCTTGGTCAGGCCCTTGAAGCCGATGACAGCTGCGGAAGTGGAGGCGTTTTTTGCGAAAGCAATCAAGGATTGAGTCGAACGGGAATTGCGTTTGCCTACTTGCATTCCCTGTAAAAACGCTCCATCAGTTGGTGAAAATCAATCAGCGTCGCTTCAGATAGAAAGCCGGAATTGGCAATGTTGCGATTGAGGTTGATGATTTTATTGAAATGCTCCTCCGGGAGGTTGGAGCGGATAGCAAGGCCCTTGACGAACTGTTCGTTCAGTTCCTTGGTGGGTAGGTGGTAGCGTTCCCGCACGAAAATCAAGAAAAGCCGCATCTTTTGCGCTGCAAGCTGACGGTGGTTGTTTTGGATGAAAAAGAGCCGTCCAATGGTGCTAATGAACTCCAGCGAAGTGTTCGTGTTTTTCTCCAAAACAGGTATAACCCGCTGTCGGCGTTTTGCCCGGAAGATAAGGTAGAACACGGCCATTCCTAGTAAAATATACCAAGCCCAGGCCAGCGCAGGTTGTGAGAGGATGTACTTCAGCGGACTTTCCTGTTGCTGCCCTCCCCCCCCACCAGCTGTGCTGGCAAATGGGTTATACTCCCGCTCATCCCAATAAATTGGGCCATTTTTCAGGTGAGAAAAGGCTTTCGAGGAGTACTCCAAGCCCCGTTTGTCGATGAGGTGGAGGTTGGTGAAGGCTAAGGGCGTGGTGTGCAAGTAAATCTCGCCATCGCCGTAGCTGGCACTTGCGAAGTTGATGTACGTATCGTTAAGCAACCCTAGGGGGGCTAGCACCGTCTGCGAATCACAGAAGTATTCCGCATTTAGGTAGCTCCATTCATGTTGGACCGGCTTTTTCAAAAATTGAAAATCCATTAAGTAGCCGGCCGAGTCTCTCAGCGCCGGGTGGTTCAAATTTGCAATGACGGCCGTGTCCGAGATTTGGTCAATATAATTGGGCGCATCGGGCGTAGGAGAAGCATAATCATTGAAAACTTCGCACTCGTTTAGCCCCAATGAATCCATTAGGTTGGAGGGCAGGTACGGGCAGGCGATGAAGGCCCGGTTGCCTTGCTCCACGAAGCGCAGCAGTTGGTCGAGGGCAAGTGAATCCAGCCAGAATTGGTTGCCCACGTACACGAAGTTGCCGGAGTCGAGTTGCCCGCCCAGGCTGTCGGTCAATACTTCAAAGTGCTGCCCGGGATGGTAGGTTTCGAGCAGATTTCGCACGAGGTAGGTGCCGTAGGGGTCTTTGCTGCTTGGCCTGTAATGCTCCCGCCAACTATAATTGGACTTGCCACTGCCACCGAAGAGGTATAGCAGTAGCGCCAGCAGCAAAATAGCTGCGCCAACGATGAAGGGAATTTGCTTGTTTGACACTGAAATCTATGGTTTCAGGCACTGGCCGTGGCCACTGCTTTTTTGAGCTTGATTTCCAATTGTTTAAAATCTGCATTGGTCAATTCCACCTTGCCATACCAAATGCGCTCGAAGATGAGCGTGACTTCCTGCACGGTAGCAAACAGCGGCGACCCAGCCAATTCCCGCAGGTAAGCGCCGTTAGTTTTGTCACGTTTCCAGCGGATATGGTTGCGCACCGCCAGTTCCTTCAGCACGGCGAGGTAGTAAAGCCGAACGGCCATGGGGTAGTCGCCAGCAGCCACTGCCCGTTGGATGGGGTCTTCAAGTTGGGCTTCGTGCAGGTTTTCTTCGATTTTTTCTAGCTCGGAGGCACTTACGGCGGGTTTCAATTTGCTGTTTTTGGGTCCAAAAAGATTTTCGCCGCCTGCCATATTCACAATCAACAGCACGAGGAGCCCCACGCCGACGACAATGGCCACAATCTTCAGCACTGAAGCCAAACTATTGTCTCCGCTTGACGTCTCTTTTGCTGCTTCTTTTTTCTTGGATTTCTCAGGCTCCTTTTTTTTAGTTGCGGAGTAGTCAATTCCCTTTTTCAGCGAGTCCCATTTTTTTTCATCAAAATCGTGGCGGTCGATGCTTTTGCTCGTGTACACCTCGCTTGGGGATTGGGTAGGCAATGGCTCGTTGTCCTGTGCTTGGATAGCAGAGAAGGCAAACATTATGAAGAGGACAAAGGCGTAGAACCGGTGCATTGTTGATTTTGTGAAGACCAAAAGTAAGGCTTGAAGCTGGATTATTCAATGGGCGGCCTTGGCCCGATAGTTTGACAAGCTATCAATTGCTGACCACTCCGGTTTCAAGCACTTCCATCAACCCCTCAGCATTCACCATACTCAACTGCACAGGCTGGATGGTGTTGATGACCGCCTCATCCAGTGGCAAATCCACCCGGATGTAATTGTCCGTGAAGCCTGACATCCGACCTCGTTCTGTGCTGTTTTCGAACAAAACGGGCCTCATGTCGCCAAGGTGGTTCTGGTAAAAATGGCGTCGTTTTTTTTCTGACAAAATGGTGAGCATCTCGTTGCGCTTCCGCCGTTCGTGCATCGGCACGGCGTCGGGCATCTCAGCAGCGGGGGTGTTCGGGCGCTCGGAATAGGTGAAGACATGAAGATACGACACCTCTAGTTCGTTGAGGAATCGGTAGGTCTCCAGAAAGTCTTCCTCCGTCTCACCGGGGAAGCCCACGATGACGTCCACGCCGATGCAGCAGTGCGGCATGTGCTGTTTGATGAGTGCCACCCGCTCGGCGTAAAGCTCCCGGCGGTAGCGGCGGCGCATGGCAGTTAGCTGCTTGTTGTTGCCGCTCTGCAATGGCATGTGGAAGTGTGGCATGAACCGCTGGCTCCCTGCCACGAACTCGATGATTTCTTCGTTGCAGAGGTTTGGCTCGATGCTCGAAATGCGGAACCGCTCAACGCCCTCCACTTTGTCCAGTTCTTTAATCAAATCAATGAAGAGTGCTTCTTTTTTGGGTTTCATGCCCTCGATGACCTCCGTCCCATTGCCAAAGTCGCCGATGTTGACGCCGGTGAGCACGATTTCCTTCACGCCCATTTCTGCTATTTTCCAAGCATTGGCCACCACGCTATCCACGGTGTCACTACGGCTTTTGCCACGGGCCAGCGGTATGGTGCAAAAGGTGCATTTGTAGTCGCAACCATCCTGCACCTTGAGGAAAGAGCGGGTGCGGTCGCCGAAGCTGAATGCGTGGGTGAAGGTGTTGGCTTCCTTTACCTCACCTGCCTGCACCATGCCCTTGCCAGGTGCTTTGCTGAGGTTGTCCACAAAATCTAGGATGCGGAACTTCTCGGAAGCACCCAGCACAAGGTCAACGCCGGGTATCTCGGCGATTTCCTGTGGCTTGAGTTGGGCGTAGCAGCCAACGACGATGACGTTGGCATTCGGCGATTTGCGCAGCGCTCGGCGCACTATTTGGCGGCACTTGCGGTCTGCGAAGTCCGTCACCGAGCAGGTATTGATGACGTAGATGTCGGCCCCTGCATCGAAGTCCACCTCCGAATAGCCGGCATCCTCGAACAACCTGCCAATGCTGGAAGTCTCGGAGTAGTTCAGCTTGCAACCGAGGGTATGGAATGCGACGGATTTTGGCGTAGCCATTTGCAGAAGATTTGAGTTGTTTGAGGGGTTTGAATTGTTTGATGTGCTGTGCCGTGGCACAAAGATACAGTGTGATTTTGGGAACAAAAAAGCGGAGCGGCACATTGCCGCTCCGCTTCCTGTGAAGCTATGTGCGCCCATTGGCTCTCATAACTTATCGCTCATAACTGATACTACTACTGCATGCCCAACTTCGCTTTCACCAGTTTCGTCACATCGCTGGTTTCGTCGGCATACAAAATCACACCCGATTGAGCATCGAAGATGTACTGGTAGCTGCCTTCTTTCGCAACATCTTGAATGGCGGTGTTTATCCTGTCGAGGATTGGCTGCATTTCTTTTTGTTGCTTGGCGGCCATATCGGACTCCATTTTTTGTCCGTAAGCGTAGAGGTCTTCCTGCATTTTTTGCAGCTCGGCCATTACGGTTTCTTCCTCTTTTGGAGTCATTTCACCACGCTGTTTCTTCTGTGTAGCAGCCTGTTCCTTTTGTTGAAAAGCGGCAACTTTGGCTTCGCCGTCTTTTTTCAAAATGGTCTGGTAAGCCTCAAGGGAGGATTGCAACTGCTTCATTTCCGGCATTTCGCTCAGGATAGCAGCAGAGTTGACATAGCCAAATTTCTGGGCTTGCACCATGTTGGCTGCACAAATGAACATAGCTACAAACAAGCCTGCTTTAACGAAAGTCTTCATCATTTTACAATAAATGTTATTCATGGTATTCCTCACTTCCGGCGCTTTCGCCGTTGCAGCGGGTTTTCCGTTTTTAAGTAGTGCGCAAAATTAGCAAAAAGGTTGTAGGGTTTGCTGGATTGTTAAATTGTTGCATTGTTTGAGGCATCATGATGCGGACAACAATCAAACAATGCAACAATTTGACGTCGTCTACTTCCGCTTCAGACGCTCCAATACCTCACTGGTCTTATCGTAGCTGGGGCTAGCGAAAAGCATTCCGGCAGAAGAGCTTTTGTCGAAGATGAAGTCGTAACCCTTGTCACTGGCATAGTCCTCAATGGCGGCGTACACCCTGTCCTGGATGGGCTGCACGAGTTCTTTGCGGCGCTGGAAAAGGGCACCTTCTGGGCCGAATTTTTCCTTTTGCAGTTCACGAACCTTTTTTTCCATCTCCATGATTTCGTCCTCTTTTTTGCGGCGGGCGTCGTCGCTCATCAGCACCTGTTCGGCTTGATATCGGTTGTATTGGCCCTTGATGTTGTCGTATTCCTGTGCGATTTCTGAGCGCCAAGTAGCCGCTACTTTGTCCAGTTCATCTTGGGCTTTTTGGTATTCGTCAATGCTTTCGAGAATGACCTTCACATCCACGTAGGCGATGCGCTGGGCCTCTGCCTTGAAAGCAAAAGCAGCGAAGAGTAGCAATGCTAAAAATGTGTTCTTAACCATGATTGATTTTTTTGATTTTGTGATTTTGTAATCTTCCAGAACGCCGTCAAAATTACGTCTTTCAGTTCGCCTTGCGAAAGTTAAGACTTGGTTCTAGCTGTGATGTTACTTGGGTATTTTATTAACTTTTCGGAAAACACCGTTGTAACTCCCAGTCAATGAACGATTTATAGAGTAGGTGGTTGCCTTTGTGCGCTATACTTTAACGCTGCTTTAACCACCAGAAAACGAGGTTTAACAAATCAAAAAGACCAAGGCCAAGGGCTTTTATTGCCCCGAAATCAAAAACCGACCTCGGCCTCCAGTTCCCAATTGGCCCGAAGTTGTTCCAAGGTCTTGCGCACGAACCGCTCCGGCTGGCGGTGCAGGTCGTAGCTACCTGAGGTCCACCGACCGTTTCGGTCGAGGTCTTCGATGAGTTCAACGATGTATGCGGCTGGCGGCAGCAGGGGGAGCTTGGTTTCAAAACTTACCGAACCACTCACCGTCCACACACTCAGTGGCGGCGCATCTAGTTTGTCTAGCAGGCGGATGACGTAGGCTTTGGCAGTGTCGAGTCGAGTGGCCTTGAGGGTCAACGAACCAAAATCCTTGCGCAGCCCCGTCACAATTTTTTGGGCAATGCTATCGGCGTTGCTCAGGCCGAATATGTCCGTCACGCCGCCCGGCAGCAGTTGTAACTGATAGTTCACTCCCTCCTTCCATGGATAATCCACTTTCAGACTACGCTTTTCGAGGGAGTCAATGCCCAGGCGTGGTTGCACGGCTGTCTTGGAGGTGTCTTCCAGCAACAGGATGTTGTTGGGATTAAAGCTCGCCAACGGGTAGTTGAATGAAATTTTCAGCGATTGTTCTGGTGCTAGTTTCACTGGCTGCCCGGTCTGTTTGGTGGCGGTTGTGAGCTTGGCTGTTGCCAAGAAGTTTGCTCGCAGGCCGCTTTTTACAAGCACTGTGTCAATGCTCGTGTCGCGCTGTATGTACACCCGCCAAGTGGTATCCTGCGTTGGGTGGTGGTACCAGAGCCGCAGCGTGTCCTTTTCATTTTCAAAGAAAACAGTCTGCCCAAAGTTGTCGAAGTTGACTACGGTCTGTGCAGTTGGCTGGTTGAAACCAAGTTTCACTTGCCCATATTTCGTGGCGTCTTTGCTTCGCAAAAACAGGGGTTTTTCTTCGGTGAACAACTGCAGGCTGACCGAGGGCACAGGCGTTGTCGTTGGCAAGGGTTTGCTCCGCAAACTGTCCACGGCCAGCGAGTCGGTTTGCAGGCTGTCTTGCGCCAGCGTATCCAGTTTTACAGTGCTTGAATCCATTGTCACCGCCTTGCCCAGCACCAACAGGCTATCCAGGAATCCGATTTGCTCGGCGTCGCTGTCGAAGCGGTAGTTGAGGTTCAGGTCGGCGAGTGCCACGACTTTGAAGCTACCCGATTTCACGTTGCTCACCTTGAATTTGCCCTCCTTGTCCGTCAGCGCAAAATAAAAAGGCCGCTCTGTGCGCACCACCGAATCGGCGGTGTTTTCGTAGAGCATGAAAAGGGTTTTCTCCACTGGTTTCTCCGTCCAAGCGTCCACGATTTGGCCCACCACCGAGAGCGAGTCAATGTAATCGCCAGTGGAAAAAACGAACACGTAGGGGTTGACGTTCCCCTCGGTCAAGTCACGGATGGCCTGCCCGAAATTGATGACGTAGGTGGCACTGTCCCGCAGCACTTCGTCCTCGGCGAACAGGACTTGGATGGTCTTTTTTTTCCGAACGATTTCCGGGCGCTTGGCCAGTGGGGGTGATATGACAACCTGCGTGAACACATCCCGCAGTTCTACCCATTCGTCGAACGCCAGCACGATGTCCTGCTTTTTAAATCGGGTCTGGAAGTTGCGGGTGGAGCGCAGGGTGTCCAGCTTAGGTGGGTCGAGGTCTTTCGGTCCACCTTCGGGCAGCACGGGGTTTGCGCAGCCAAATAGGAATGCTCCAATTGCCAGCAAAATGCAGGTAGGAAAGGTTGTGTTGCTTATTTTCAAAAAACCTTTTTTCATAAAAACGCCGCAAAGCGAGGTCAAAGATGAAGCATTTGCCCAAGTTTAACAAAAAACGGTGAGCGGTAGACAGATTACGCAAAGCAGTGGTCTTGCCATCAATCGTCAACCGTTGGCCGTTTGCCGTGCCCTCGCATCTCCACGTTCCTCGGATGGAAATTCAGCACGGTCTCTTTCAGGTAGTCGGTATCGAGGTGGGTGTAAATCTCCGTGGTGGTGATGCTCTCGTGGCCGAGCATGTCCTGCACCGCCTTGAGGTCGGCACCGCCCTCGATGAGGTGCGTGGCGAAGGAGTGCCGGAAAGTGTGCGGACTGATGTTCTTTTCGATGCCTGCTTTTCTCGCCAAATCCTTGATGATGAGGAAAACCATGATGCGGGTGAGCTTGCTGCCGCGGCGGTTGAGGAACAGCACGTTTTCGCTGTCCTTTTTTATTTTCAAATGCTGGCGCATGCCCCCCACGTAAAACCCGATGTGCTTCACGGCTTCTTCGCCGATGGGCACGAGGCGTTCCTTGTCGTTTTTGCCCAAAACCTTGATGAACCCAACATCGAAGTGCAGGTTCGAAATGCGCAGGTTGATCAGCTCGCTCACCCGCAGCCCGCAAGCATAAAGCGTTTCGAGCATGGCCCGGTTGCGCAGCCCAAGCGGGTCGCTGTGGTCAATGGCGGCGAGCATTCGCTGAATTTCGTCGTAGTTGAGCACCTCCGGTATTTTTCGGTCGAGCTTGGGTGTTTCGAGCATCTCGGTGGGGTCAGTCAGCAGGATGTCCTCCACGAGCAGGTAACGGTAAAATGCCTTGATGCCTGAAATCAAACGGGCCTGCGAGCGCACGTCGAGGCCAAGTTCGTTGAGCCATTTGAGCATGGCTTGAAAGTCGGTCAGCATCAGTTCGCCGGGGCCGGGCAATGGTGGTGTCGGCTGGCCTTCGGGCAACAGTTTTACTGTGGCAATGCGCTGTAAATCAAGGTATTGAACCAGCTTGCCGATGTCTCGAAGGTATGCTTCGATGGTGTTGCCGGACATGGAGCGCTCCAACAACAGGTAAGCGTGAAAACCCTTGATGTATGAATTCCACATTTTCAAAGTTTCAATTAGTCTAGCTTCAGCGCACAAAAATAGTGCTTCGTGCCCGGCCCTGTTGTGTCTAGACCAGTATTTCGAAGCTGGCACTGGCACAAAAAACAAGCGGGTGGTTTGTGTGCCACCCGCTTGTTTTGAAATTTTTATTCTGTAATGCTGCCCTTCACCTGACTCCAACTTTTCATCAAAATCAGGGTGGAGACAATCGTGATGCCAAGGCCGATGAGTGCTTTTCCCATCTCGCCGTACATCCAGAAGCCGATGCCGAAAAGGGCTCCGTACACGAGGAAACAGCCCGCAATCATGCACATGATTTCGAGGGGGAGTTTGCCGGGTAGCACCTCATCTTGGCGAAGCTCGCCAGCTTTCAATGAAGGTTCAATGACGGCCTGCCAGCCTGATGGGTGCGGTTTTATCAGCTTGTAAAATTTGAGCAGCGTGGCATGGGCAGTGGGCTGGGTGAGGAAGGTGACCGCAATCCAGCCCACGGTCGTGATGCCCACCCCAGCTATCAGTTTGATGTGCGAAGGAATTTCGGGAAAGCCGAACTCAAACACACAGGCCACGACGAACGAAATTATCATCGCCGAAATCTCGCTCCAAGCGTTGATGCGCCACCAGAACCAGCGCAGAATGAAGATGAGGCCCGTGCCAGCGCCAATTTGGAGCAGGATGTTGAAGGCTTGCAGGGCGTTGGACAGTAGCAGCGCCAGCATGGCTGACAACACCATCAGTACTACCGTGGACATCCGGCCCACGTTCACCATTTCCTTGTCGGTGGCATTGGGCTTGATGAAACGCTGGTAAAAGTCATTGACCACGTAGCTGGAGCCCCAGTTGAGGTGCGTGGCGATGGTGGACATGTAAGCTGCGATGAGCGCTGCTACGATAAGGCCCAGCAGGCCGCTTGGCAGAAAGGTCATCATGGCCGGGTAGGCAAGGTCGTCGTTGATGATGTTTTCGGGCAGGTTTGGGAAGGCAGTTTTCAGCGAAGCCACGTCGGGGAAGACGATGAGCGAGGCCAATGCCACCGCAATCCACGGCCAGGGACGCAGTGCGTAGTGCACGAAGTTGAAAAACAGCGTGGCCGTGATGGCGTGATTCTCGTTTTTGGCAGAAAGCATCCGCTGCGCAATGTAGCCACCACCGCCCGGCTCGGCACCTGGGTACCACACGCTCCACCACTGTATGGCGATGGGCATGATGAGGAACGGAATCAGCACGTTCATGTCATTGAAGTCGGGCAGCACGTTCAACTTGCCCACCACGTTGGGGTGCGCCAACATGGCCTCCATGCCGCCCACTTGCGGCAAATTGACCACCACTACGGCGGCACCCACAACGCCAATCATGGCGACAATGAACTGAAAAAAGTCGGTCCAGATAACTCCCGTCAGGCCGCCGAGCGAGGTGTAAATCACCGTCACGACACTGGCGATGAGGATGGTCTGCATGGGCGACAGGCCCAGCAGCACCCCACCAATCTTGATGGCTGCGAGCGACACAGTGGCCATGATCATCACGTTGAAAAACACACCGAGGTACAGCGCCCGGAAGCCTCGCAAGAAGGCCGCCTCCTTGCCGGAGTAGCGCAGTTCATAAAATTCGAGGTCGGTGAGCACGCCGCTTCGCCGCCAGAGCTTGGCGTACACGAAGACCGTCAACATGCCCGTGAGCAGGAAGGCCCACCACTGCCAGTTGCCGCTGACACCGTTCTTCCGTACAATGTCGGTGACAAGGTTGGGGGTGTCGGCGCTGAAGGTCGTGGCTACCATTGAGAAGCCCAAAAGCCACCAAGGCATCGAACGCCCGGAGAGGAAGTATTCTGAGGCACTTTCGCCAGCTCGCTTGCTCACCACCAACCCGATGACGAGCGAAAGGAGGAAAAACGCACCGACAATTGACCAATCCAGTGTTGATAGTTGCATTTGTTTAAAGTTGATTTTGTTTTGTTGAAATAACGCGGTCGAAAGCTACTCTTTTTGCACTGAATTTTCCAAACCTTACCGCAACAGCGTCACCTCACCCTCCAACAACTGCCGATACCCATCCCTAAATTCCACCTCGGCAAGCCAAGCATACACGCCGGAACTGGCGTTTTTGCCCTTGAAAAAACCATCCCAGCCCGCCGCAAAATCGCTGGGCTGGAAGTTGATATTTTCAAAAACCAATTCGCCCCAGCGGTCAAAGATTTTGAAGAAATGCACCGTGCCCACGTCCCCGCCATCGAAGGGCAAAAACACATCGTTGAGGCCGTCGCCGTTCGGTGAAAAAGCGCTGGGAAAATAAACCTGTCGGCAATCCTCGTAGGTGACAGTGATGTTCGCCTCTTTTTCGCCACAAATATTGGAAGCCAACACTGTGTAAGTGCCGCCGGGTTCTGTTACCTTGTGCACAGGGTCGGTGAGGCCATCTTGCCAAAGGTAGTTCGGGTTGCCAGTGGTGGTAGCGTCAAGTAACAGGGTTTGGTTGAGGCAGAGCGTGGTGTCGTTTCCGAGTGTGGCCTTCGGCAACGGGATGACGGTGACGGCTACGCGGTCGTCTGCCACGCAGTAGTCGTCAATGGTGACGGTGACGGCGTAGAGGCCCGTCAGTGCAGTTTGCAGGGTCGGCGTGGTTTGCCCCGTTGACCACTGGTAGGCGACCGAGTTGGTGCCGAAGGAAGTGGCATCGAGCAGCAACGACTGGCCTTCGCAGATGCTGGTGTCCACGCCGAGGTCGAAGAAGACTGTGTCACCATCAATGAACACGGTCAGGGTGTCGAAGAATTGGTTGCCACAGGCATCTTTCACCTCCACTTGGTACTCGGTCGTCTGGTCGGGGTTGGCGATGGGGTTGGCGATGTTGGGGTTGCTGAGGCCATCTGGCGGCGACCAGTGGTACTCCACGCCGCCGCTGAGGGTGATTTGGTACTGCCCGCCGGGGCAGATGACCACATCGTCGAATTTGTCCAAAAAAGTGGTGTAGCTGAAGCAAACCTGTTGGAGGTTGTTGGCGCCACCAGTGGCGGCAGTAAATCCCCAAAAAACGTTGGGGTCACCGCCGAAAATATCGTTCACGATGTCGCCGGTGTATGTCAGGCGGAGGCTGCAATCAAACCAAACTTCGATGGTCTTCGTGGTGGCGTCCCAATTGACCCTGAGCTTGTGCCAGTCGCAATCCTCGATGTTGCCGTTGGTGGGGTTGGCTTGGGTGGGGCCAGCGAGGTTGTTGCCAGCGGAGTGGTTGAGGTTGCCGTTCATCGAAATGGCCACATGGTCAACGGTGGGATCTGAGAGGTTGCCGTTTTGCCAAGTGTCGAACTCGATGCCCACCGAAGGCGACACGCCCTGAAACCCAAGCCCCTCGCCCTGTTGGCCGATGCTGGTGCTCACGGGTTGTAGCCCGAAGAGGATGCCATCTGCCCCGTCGCCGTCCTTGCAGCCGAGGTACAGTTCCATGATGACTTGAAAAGAGTTGTTGAGGTCAATTTTGGTGGTGTTCCAGATGGAGCCGACCTGCCCGTTTTGAGCTTCAGTGAGCACCCAGCAGGTGTCGTTGGTTTGCTCGGCAGCGCCATTCAAGTGGAATTGTGCCAGCAAAAAATGCGACTGAAAAAGCAGGGCGAGGATGGTCAGGAGTGTGCGTTGTTTCATGTGGTAAAATTACCCAAGTTGCGGGCTTCCAATTTTAAGTTTTTGTTTCCACTGTCGCCAAGCATACACGGCCATCAACGTGTAAATAACCATTACGAATGCCAGCAAAATCGCATCTTTTACCCAAAAGAGCACCACCGCCAGTGCATCGAAAAGTATCCAGTAGAGCCAGCCTTCCAGTACTTTTTTGATGGTCAAAATGGTAGCGATGACCGAAAACGCCGTGATGAGCGCATCGGCGTAGGGATACGAAGTAGGTGTGTATTTTTGGAACAAAAACCCGAAAGCCAACGTGAGCGCCAGCCCTGCCAATATCAGGAAAAGATGCGAGCGTAGCGGCCATTTTTGGATTTTCCCCGCATCTGATTGCTTGCCAGATTGCCAAGCGTACAACCCCCAGAAGCCCATCGCCACGTAGAAGATTTGCAACAGGCCGTCCACCCAGAGGTTGTAGCGGAAGATGCTGGCCCAAGCCCAAAGCCCACTGCTCACGATGCCAAACATCCAGCAAATGGGCCGCTCCTTCGCTGCCAGCCAAATGTAGGCCAGCGATGTGAGGGTGATGGCCCAGTCGAGCAGTGACTGGGATTGAAGCTGCTGTAAAAAGTCGGTCAGGTGTTGTTGCATTTCGTGTACTAGCAATATTGAAGTAGGGGAAAGCGGGTACCGTGATGAAGGTACATTCGTTCTTTTCTTTGCAAATCTGGGGCTTTCGCTTTTAATTTACATCCTGCTTAAGGCAATCGCAGGATTTGTTCCCTGATTTCAAAACTGGCTTCAAACTACACAACTACAGGATTCCCCATGAAACAAAATACCCACAACAGGGTAAAACCATAGTATTTGCATTTTTTGAAATATCGTCACAAACTCAGAAATCGAACACCCATGCGAATTTTTGCACTCACCACCGCCTTTTGCTGGGCAGCCATCAGCTTCATTCATGCGCAGTGCGACCTGACAGCGCTCCAAGTCATCAACACGCCAGGCCAAGTGCTCGTCGCTGACGAGGAATGCACCGACGCCGATGGCTGGACGCACTACTACAACACTGCCTCCAACAAAATCATTTTGTCCATCCAAAAAAACGGACAGGACATCGGCTCCATTGACCTCGGCATGAGCGTGAAGTCGGGTACATTGCCCAGTTTTGGCAGTGGTGTGGCCTACAACCTTTCCGGTGCCGATTATATTGACAACGAGATTTGGGTGGTGACCAACCGCTATTGGCAGGTGACTGGCGCCAACGCTATCGCTGCCCCGGTGCAGGTTCGGTTCTACTTCTCCAACACGGACGTAACTGACATTGCTTCCAGTGTGGACGACTTTGGGTTCCTCGTTGACGAGCCAAAAGACCTCTACATGTACACCATCAGCACCGCTGGTGGCCTCTATCCGCTGGCCACTTCCACGCAGCCTTTCAATGCATCTTACACGCTTTACGACATGTTCGTCGGTGGGCCGCCTGAGTGGGCCGAGGGCGACTTCAACGGCTTTCCCTACGGCGAGTTTTCCGCCACTTCGCTCGACAACGGCGGTGGTGCGGGCTTCCTCATTTTCCAAAGCAGCCCCGCACTGACCATCTCTGGCAATATCGCTCGGCCGAACGGCAATCCCGTGCCCGATGTGACTGTGCAGGCAGCTGCCATCAGCACCAGCGTGACCGATGCCAACGGCGATTACTCCTGCGCCTCGCTGCTCTCCGGCTCCAACTACGACGTGGTGCCGCACAAAGACATCAACCACGCAGAGGGCATCACGGTGTTGGACCTGATTGCCATTCACTCGCATGTCATTGGTTCGCAGCCGCTCACGACGCCGTACCAAATCATCGCCGCAAATGCTTACGCCGACACCATCGTTACGTTTTTTGATTTGGCAAATGTGCGAGACGTGTTGCTGGGCAATGCCTCCAGTTTTCCCAACAACACCTCTTGGCGTTTCGTGCGGGAGGGGTACTCCTTTCCCTCGGTCAATAGCCCGCTCACGGTACCTTATCCAGAGCAGATTACTGCCTTCAACCTCCAAGATTCGCTTGACAACCAAGATTTTATTGGCGTAAAAATTGGAGACGTGGCCGAACCCTCAACTGCCAACCCGCCAGCGCTCAACACCACTTTCTCGCTGCCCAATCTGAACGCCTGCAACCCTGGCGACACCGTTGTTTTCGACCTCACGGTGCAGGACTTCCAGAACGTGAGGGGCTTCCAGTTCACCGTTGAATGGGACGAAACCGTGCTTGATTTTCTCGCTGTCTCGAATTTCAGCCTGACCAGCTTCAACATCAACAGCGTAGGCGACGATGCCGCCGACAGTGGCGCATTGACTTTCGCTTGGTTCAACCAGCAGAACGCCAACGGCAGCACCTTGCCCAACGGCTCGGTCATTTGCAAGCTCCGATTCGTTGCCACGGGCAGCATCGGCAGCAGCACCCCAATCAGCTTCACTGGCTCAGCTACGGATTTGCTGCTCGTTCACCAAAACCTCACACAAGTGGTGCCCAGCACCGTTTCAGGCAGTTTCATCATTGACAACAACTCTGCAGTAAGTGCAACGGCATTTGTACAAACGGCCAGTTGCACTGGCTCTGCCACGGGGGCCATTGACCTGACCACGACAGGCGGCGCACAGCCGCTCAACTATGCTTGGAGCAATGGCGCTACCTCACAGGACATCTTCGGGCTGGTGGCTGGCCAGTACACGGTCACCATCACTGACGCATCCGGCGGCTGCCCGTTGGTACTGAGCTACGAGGTGACGCCGCCAGTGGCAATGAACCTAAGTGCTACGGTGAGCGACATGTCCTGCCCATTTGTGGTGGATGGCTCCATCGAGCTGCATGTGGCTGGCGGCGAGGCGCCGTTCACCTATCAGTGGAGCAATGGCAGCACTACCCGCATCAACGACGACCTTTATGAAGGCACCTACTCGGTCACCGTCACCGACGGGGCAGGCTGTACCTCAACGGCAAGTTTTGACATAGGCAATGCCCCTCAACTGGTGCCAGTGGTCGCGGTCACCAATGCCTCCAATGCCAATAAAAATGATGGCTCGGTGGTCATCTCGGCCATCAACGGTGGTACGGGCCCCTTCTCCTTTCTTTGGAACAACGGTGCCACTACCCAAAGCATTGAGGATGTGCTGCCCGGCGACTACGTGGTGACCATCACCGATGCTGCTGGCTGCCAGCACGTGTTCGGCTACGAGGTGTACGGCCTTTTTACTGGCACGGTGGAGGCAGGTGGCAACCTCACTGCGGTGGAGGCTTATCCCAACCCAGTCCTCGCAGATGGGAAAATCAACTTTGTTTTTTCGGCAAAAAATGTGGGCAATTTGTGGGCAACGGTCGTTGCTGCGGATGGTAAGATTGTCGCAAAGCAGCAGTTTGAACTACCAGTCGGGCAATCGGCACAACAGATGTCAGCGCCAGTGGCCAGCGGTTTTTACATCGTTCATTTTGAAATGGACGGGCTGCCAGCCGGGCACTTGAAGTTGGTGGTGCATTGAGCATTTATTTCTGTGCATTTAGCTAGGCAAAAAGAGGGCGGCAATTCTTAATTGAATTGCCGCCCTTTTTTTGCCGCTTCGCTACTATTTTTCAAAAAAGCTCCATCATTTCTTCCGCTGCGTGACGTACACCACCAACTCCCGTAGTGCCACCTTGGCAGGCGAGTCAGGGAACTGGTCGAGGATGGCAAAAGCCGCAGCGCTGTACTTGTCCATTGCTATTTTAGCATACTCCAAGCCGCCGCTTTTCTGCACGAAGCTGATGACTTCCTTGACTTTTTCTGGATCCTCGCTGTGCCGTTTGATGAGGTTGATGATATGTGCCTTGTCGCTTCTGGAGGCATTTTCGAGGGCGTAGATGAGCGGCAGGGTCAGTTTTTTTTCTTGGATGTCGATGCCAAGCGGCTTGCCCACATCGTCGGTGCCAAAGTCGAAAAGGTCGTCCTTGATTTGGAAAGCGATGCCGAGGTTTTCACCAAACAGCCGCATTTTTTCAATCACCGCTTCATCTTTGGTCGTAGAAGCAGCTCCAGCGCTGCAAGCGGATGCGATAAGCGATGCCGTTTTTTGGCGGATGACGTCGTAGTAAATATCCTCCTTGATGTCGAGCCGACGAGCTTTTTCCAACTGCAACAGCTCTCCCTCGCTCATGGCCTTCACGGCATCGGAGAGGATTTCGAGTAGCCGGAACTCCTTGTTTTTCAGTGCCAAGAGCAGCCCCTGTGCCAACAGGTAATCGCCGACCAGCACGGCCACTTTGTTTTTCCAAAGGGCATTGATGGAGAAAAAACCACGGCGCTCGTAGGATTCGTCCACCACGTCGTCGTGGACGAGGGTGGCCGTGTGCAGCAGTTCCACCAGCGAGGCGGCGATGTAGGTCGCTTCGGTCACTTCCCCGCAGAGCTTAGCTCCCAAAAACACGAACATCGGGCGCACTTGCTTACCCTTGCGCCGCACGATGTAGTACATGATTCGATCCAACAGCGGCACATGGCTGCGCATGGCGTCCCGGAAGTGCAGCTCGAACCTGTCAAGCTCCTTCTCGATGGGCTGTTTTATCGTATCAATGGAAGACATAATAAAAATTGCTGGCAAAAGTAGGTTGAAACTTTGACAATCCCGTTTTGCAGAAACGAAACAGCCCCGACAGGATTTGGATGCCTGCCGGGGCTGCTATTTTCAAAACGGCTGCTTTTATTTTATGAAAACAGCAGCACCAAGCCTCGCTGAATAGTTCCGGGCATCGCCGGGATTTAGGAGCGAAAATAGGTTGTCCGTGACGCCAAAGACCTGCAATGGCCCAAGGTTGAGCGTCAGGTTCAGGCCGAGGTTGTTGTAGCTTTCAGGCTGCTTGAAGGCGTAGGTTAGGCCAGCGTTGAGCAACTTGCTGGGGCTGAAATTGATGCCAACGGCTACCGACGAGAGCGGCTCATCGCGGTAGTTTTCGTTGAAAAAAAGGCCGCTCAATGCCAGTTTTTCGCTGAGGTGGTAACGGGCGCTCACGTAAATTTTTCGAGTGAGGGTAGTTGAGTAGCTGCCGCCGGTGGTTTCCTCCACCTTGAAAATCTGCTCCAGTGTGTCCAGTGCATCGCCGAAAGTAACTTCCTCGCCGGTGAGTGCGCCGGAGAAGTCAAGGCCGTCGTAAGTGTATGATTTTTGGGCGGCATAGGTGGTCACGTTGTTGTCCCAAGTGATTTTGCCGAGGTCGAGCACACTGGCAGCGAGTTCGAGCTTGCCGAGTTCGGCACGGATGCCGAAGTCGAGGGCCATGCCGCTATTTTTGCTGAAAAACTCCTTGGCGGTGAGTTTTGCGTAGTCGAAGTCAACGTTCACGTCTTCAAACTCCTCGTAGTCAATCGTACCGGCGGAGCGGAGGATGTAGTCGCCGTTGAGGGTGATTTGATACACGTCGGGGTCTGTGTAGAGGCTGGCCGAGTGGTGGTTTCGGTCGGTGGCTGCCCCTGCGATGCCGCTCAGGAATTTGATGTTGGCACCGAGTGTCACCTTGCCGAGTTGGTAGGCAGCTCCAGTCATAAATTCATGATAACCAGCTAGGTCTATCTCATTTCCCAGCTCCACGGTTTGGCCGATGAACTGTGCATTGCCTTGCCAAACCACTTGTGGCAGTGTTTTCGGATACTTCAAAAAAGCGCTGTACTTCACAGCGTGGCCAATGCTCAAGCGCAAATTATTTAACTTGAAACTCAGCGAAAGTGACGGAATGCCCAGTTCGTTTCGGATGGTGTTTTCGGCTTCCAGGTGCCCTATCAGCTTGTCGATGTCCACCACCGTTTTGCCGTCTTGCTTCGCAACGATTTGGTTATAGGTTGGCCCATCGAAGGCGATGGCGCTGTAAATGCCCGGCAGCCCGATGGTCAGCTTTTTGTCCTGCACGAAGGCGGGATTGGTGCTGTTCGATTGCCAAGTATGGCGCATGAAATGCAGGCCGAGCTCCTGCTGCGCCATTATTTTTGAAGTGAGAAGTAATATTAAAAAGTTGATTTTCAGTACTTTATTCATTGCAAGACCGATCATGTGGCAGGGCATTTTGAAATAAGTGAGAAATGAAAGGGGCTTTGGATGTTCAAAGAACCCCGAAGCCTTTTTGGGAGTATTTGCGGTGCAAAGTTTCACAATTTTACCGAGTTGGTTCGTGTAGTGTTAATCTGTATTCAAGCTAAGCTTAATTGTGACAGTCGATTTCTCTGGGTTTGTGGGTGTACTTGAATTGATGAAAAAACTGGCTTTGGTGAGGTCGTTTCAAGATTATTTTTGTTAAATAAAAAAATAAATGTGTATGATTTTGATTTTCAAAAAGATTTTACCCGTATCTTTGTGCCGTTCATTGAGTGATTTTATGTTTAGCTAGCGATTTTTCTGGAAATCCATTCCTCGTAGTTCTGCAAGCAAAGTCTTCTAAAGACAGGCATCCTGCCCTCAGTTTTCTTCTTGCCCACTTCTCCGGTTTTATTTCCTCAGATTATTACTGCTTCACAGCTAAGTTTTCTCAAGTTTTATTCATCTTAATTTTCTTTTTTAATGAACATCTTTGCAGCAAAGCTGAGTTTCGACACTCAGTCTGAAGACCTTCGTGAGGCCTTCGAAGAATTTGGCGAAGTTTCTTCTGCCAGCGTTATCACCGATAAGTTCACCGGTAAATCCAAGGGCTTCGGCTTTGTGGAAATGCCAAACGACGAAGAGGCCCGCAAAGCCATCGCTGATCTGAACGACAGCGAACTTGACGGACGTACTATCGTTGTCAAAAAAGCTGAACCACGTGAAGACCGTGGCGGTAGCGGCGGCGGCGGTGGTCGTGGCGGTTACGGCGGCGGTGGAAACCGTGGCGGTGGCGGCGGTTACGGTGGCGGCGGCGGAAGCCGTGGCGGCTACGGTGGCGGCGGTGGAAATCGCTATTAATTGAAGATTTGAATGCCTTCCGGCTTTTTTATGGCTGGAACGACACAGATACTTTGACGATAACAGCTCTTGGCATGTCCAAGGGCTGTTTTTTTTTATTTAATGCCGTAGTTCAAATTGTATTCCTACAATGGCATTGAGCTATCCGCATTCATCTTGATTTTTTGTGTGGATAAACGCATTAAAAGCGCTCTAATGCATCTCCTTTTCTCTCCATTTTTGCAGCATGTATTAAAATCTATTTTCTGACGTTATCAGGGTCAATCCATTTCCATCCATGAAAAAAAACTTTCTGTACCTCCCATTCTTGTTGCTAGCCACTTCACTGTTCGCCCAGCTAGATGGCACGTCGGTATTGGCCAATTACCTGCGGGAAAACAGCATCAGCTCCCAAATGACCCCCGAAGGACTTCACTACTTGGTCACGAAAAAAGGCACTGGCGTCAGCCCCACCAAGGGCGACTACGCACTGCTGAACTACCGGGCCATGCTACTCGACAGCACGGTGTTCGACCAATCTGAAATGGGCAACCCCTTTGTGTTTCAAGTGGGCAACCACGAGGTCATCAAGGGCCTTGACCAAGGGGTACAGTTGCTGAAAAAAGGTGGTACAGCTACACTATTTGTGCCACCAGCACTGGGCTACCAGCAGTACGGTGTGCAAGGCTCCGTGCCGCCTGACGCTGCCCTCATTTACGAAGTGGAACTGCTGGACGTGATGGATTTTGACCGCTATGACCAATACATGCGTGAACTGGAAGAAAAAGAACGGGCAGCCTACGAGCAGCGGCGACGCGACCAGTTTCAGCAAGATTTGAAAACGATTGAAACCTATGCAGCGGCACATAACCTGATTGTGCGGCGCACCAACTCTGGTCTTAGCTACGCCGTCACCAAGTCTGGCAAAGGCGCTACTCCCAAGCCAGGCACTTCGGTAAAGGTGGCCTATGAGGGATTTCTGACCGACGGTACCTCATTTGACAAATCGGAAAAATTCGAGTTCACACTTGGCGCAGCCAAGGTCATCGAAGGTTGGGAGGAGGGGCTTCAGCACTTTGCACCGGGCAGTGAAGGCTGGTTACTTGTACCCTCCAAACTGGCCTACGGGCCACTACCCGTTGGCAAGATTCCGGCCAACAGTGTGCTGATTTTCAAGATAAAAATGCTGAAAAATTAGCAAACGAATTTCACCTACTCACTGCCTCCTAGAAGAGAAGGACGAGGCCCCAATCAACTGGTCGTAGCGGCCACCAAATGGGCGGTAATAGACGAATATCGTGTAGTAGTTGTCCGTTTCGTGCCAATCACCCTCGGTTTCCTCTAGGTCAACCTTGTCGCTGCCATGCGGCAACGCGGCATACAGGTACTCGTAATAGCCCTGCTTTAGGCTCACCTTGCACACATAAGCATTCACTGCTGGATTGTAAATCATTTTGAAAGCTGGCTTTAGCTGCCAGTCCGTCAGTGCGCCGAAGATGTAAAGGTCATGGTCGTACATCTCGCCGGGACTGGAGAGCTGAAACAGCACGTCCAGGTAATCACTCTGGAGGTTGTGCATCTCGAAAGCGTTGTTGTTGCTGCCATAAAGTTGCAGGTCACGTGCATCGTTTTCGGCGGCTCGTTGGTTCAGCAAGTTGGTGCGTTCCTGCTGAATGGCCGATCGCTCCTCCGCAGAGCTTGACCTAGCCATCCTCGCCTCAAATTCCCTTTCTTCCTGTTGTGTCAGCTGATTGGTAAATGCGCCCGTTGTGGGTCGCCCGCCCTGCGAAGTGATGCGGTTCTGAAGGTCACTATTTTCGATGACAAAGCTGCCGTTGATGTCCCTCGACTCGAAGTAGGGCATTGCACCCCGCTTCAGGTCTTTTTCCAAAACCGACTCGTACTTGCCGTCAGATGATTGAACCAGTGAAATGATGCGGGGATCGGGAGAGCGGATGCCCCGTGCGTCGAGGTAGCGAAATTCCTTCCCCGCTGGGAAAATGATTTTGTCCTGAAAGTCAAAAACTTGCTGGCCAACCTTGCTGAACAAGGGCTTGATGCCTACCACTGCGTTGTCCCAACGGCCATTTTGGAGGACTACGGCGGTCATTTCTTGCTGAGGGTTCCGGATTTCGAGGTCATCGTGGTTCACCATGAAATCAATTTCTTGGTGCGTCGTGATTTTGTCCACCCGTGCAGGTCGAACGGCCCTGCCTGACACATTCACCTTTGAGTCCAACACCATGAAACGACGGGTGAGGGCGAGGCGTTTTTCGTCTTCGTCTTCGTAAACCTTGAGTAGGTAATTGCCGCTAACCCTGAACTGCATGTCTTGGTTGGGCAGTGCGAGCCAGTAGTGGGTGTAGTTGGACTGCACCTTGAAGGAAAAGTCGTAGTCCCGGATTTGCCCCTCCGAAAAACCCTCGATATAGTCAAACTCGTTGATGCCGCTGGGGTTCCAGTTGGCATCGCAGTGCTGTACCGTGTAGGTGTAGTTCTTGGCTTCGCCGTCCAAGTCGTCGAAACTGAGTAAGACGCTGGGGCCACCCTCCAGCTCGACCACGGGGATGCTGGTCAGCAACCCATCCACGTGGAACTTGACAGACTTGATATTGTCCAAGTAGATGTAATCGTAGAAAACCAAGTCTTCGTCCTGCGAAAAAGCGAGGGCGGGCAGTAGCAATGCCAACAGCGGGAATATTTTTTTCATCTTAAAATTTGTGCTGACAAGAAAGTAAACATTTGAGCGCCAACTTGCGGTGATGCTGCAACGAATCAGCAAACTTGGCAAAACTTTGCCCTTTAACGCAAAAGCGGCATTCACATTTTCGGGCGCTTGATTTAGTTTTTGAACGAGCGCTGGACAAAATTGGCCCATTGGGGCTTCCTTCACAAAGTTTAGCAAAACCTGCCCATCATTTTAGAAAACCCTAACCAAAAACCTGTACTACTTAACATTTTCGTGCCGTCTGAACCCTCGTATGAAAATGCGGCAGGCAGGGAGCCATTTTCCTGAACCGCATCAAAAAATAACGACGGACATGAAAACATTGCTGAAAACCACCACACTCGTGCTATTGTTGGCTGCTACCTTCCACCTCCAGGCTCAGAAAGTCTCCATCGGCCTGAAAGGCGGCGCACAACTCGCCAACGTGAAAGCACCCGGCGTCATCGAGGACTTGTCTTTTTTGCCCGATTTCAAAAGCATTGCTACGCCAAACTTGGGTGTGGTGTCGGAGATAGAACTGCACCCCAATTTTGCCATCCAGCCAGAACTTTCCTGGACGCAGAAGGGCTTTCAGGTGGACGAAAACTTCGACGTGAACCTCTTCGACGTGCCCATTCCGCTTGGCGTTACCGCCATCACCAAGTTCAACTACCTGGAAATGCCGCTGCTCGCCAAGGCCAAGTTCGGCAACTTCTACCTGCTGGCAGGCCCGACCTTCGGCTACGCCTTCAACGGCCGCCTCGACACACGTGCCAAGCTGCTCGTGGAGGTGGATTTGTTCGACACCAAAATTGACCTCGACGATGTGGACTACCAACGCTGGGAGGTAGGCGGCATGGCTGGCGCTGGCGTTTCGGTGCCCGTGTTCAACGGTGGGCAAATCTTCTTTGATGCTAGGTTCTCCCACGGCTTCACGCAGCCCTACGACATCCCGGTGGTACATGAAAAGGTGCTACACAAAAGCATCGGCCTGAACCTCGGCTTCATGCTGCCAATTCACGGCAAAAAAGCAGCGCCAAGGGCATGATACGATAGGGCAAAGCAAGAAACAATAGAACAAATGCGGGCCATTCCGGGAATTTTACACCGGGATGGCCCGCTCTTTTACGCCAAAGGCCGTAGCAACTGCATCTTCACAGTGTGCCGATTCGCTTCGGCAGGGCTAACTGAAAATGCTTGCGTGAACCTTCGATTTCCTAATTTTGCCCAAAACACATTTGAAATGAAGTACCTGAAAATAATTGCACCCCTCTTGATGCTGTTGTTCTTGGCCGCATGTGCCAAGGAAGCCCCACAGCCCGTTTCGGCACCTACGCCCAAGGGCGAAAAAGTGCAGGCACACGGGCGGGTGAACCAAGTCCTCGTCATCGCCGACTCTTCGCTGTGGAAAGGGGCCGTGGGGGACTCATTTTTCTACTACTTCAGCGCACCTTATATCCTGCTGCCACAACCTGAACCAATTTTTGACTTGGTACACATGACCCCAGAGGGCTTGGCCAAACAGCCACTGAAAAAGGAGTTCCGCACCATTATTTTTCTCGCTGACCTCAACGACGAGAACTCTACCACCGCCCGGATGATGCGCACCGACTTGGGGCCCGAAAAGCTGGTGGAGATTCAAAAGGAAAAAGGCTACAACGTGACCGTGGGTCAAGACAAATGGGCCATCAAACAGCACCTTTTTTACGTGAACGGCTTTGGAGAAGACAAGCTGATGGAGTGCATCGCCGTCAATTTCCCGGCCATTGCCCGAAAAATGAACGAACGAGACCAAGAAATCGTGAAGAACACAGTGTACCAGGGCGGCCAAGACACCAAACTGGAAGGCGATATTTTCACCAAGTACAGCCTGAAGATGAAAATCCCAAAGGGCTTCAAGCAAGCCAAGTACGACGGCAACACCAACACCCTTTGGTTGCGCAGCGACGAGCGGGAAATCATCGCCAACATCGTATTTCACAAGCTACCTTACAAAGACAAAGCACAGCTTACCAAGGCGGGAATCAAGAAAATCAGGGATGGCGTTTCGGGAATCGTCACGACAACGCAGCCGAACACCTACATGCGCATCAACGATGAAGACCTGCCGCTTTTTGTGGAAAACAAGACCATCAACGATGCCTACACCGTACAGGCCAAAGGCGTCTGGGACATGGTGAACGACTTCATGGGTGGGCCCTTCGTCAGCAACCTCATGCTCAACCCCAAGACCAACGAACTTGTGCTAGTGGACGGTTTCGTCTTCGCCCCCGGCAAAGACAAGCGGAACTACATGCAGGAACTGGAACTGGTACTGGCCACGGCGAGCTTTTGAGAGCAGGTCTATGAGGGTTGATAAGGGTTTATGAGGTTTATAATGGTTGATAAGGTGTCGTCATGCGGGAATATCAACCCTTATCAACCTCATCAACCCCCATCAAAACTGCCCCGTCGAGAGCATGACCAACGTACAGGCTTCGATAGCCTCAATGCCCGCCCGCTCTGCCCGCCCCATCAGGTCAAAGTTTTCTGCACCGGGGTTGAAGATGATGCGCTTGGGCTTCATCGCCAGCAGGTAATCGTAGTATTCTTCTTGGTGCGACAAATTCACGTACAGCGTCACCGTGTCAATATCCGACAAAGGCGGATGGCCCGTCTGAATCTTCACGCCATTCACCTCACCCTCCTTCCTGCCAATAGCCACCACCTCATGGCCATGCTTTTTCAGGGAATTGATGGCCAGGTACGAGTACCTTTCTGGGTGCGTGGAAGCACCGATGACGAGTGTTTTTTTCATAAAATGCACTTAACTAAGTAGATTTACGATTTTAGATTTACGAGTTACGATTGGACAACTGCTTGAATTTCAATTGGTTGCATCTAAT
>CAYTZS010000023.1:0-39549 GCA_964442355.1 uncultured Saprospiraceae bacterium
AGGAGGGGCAATGGTGAACTAATCTTGATTTGCAATACCTGTCCCGCATGGCGGGAAAACCTATTGGCGTCGAGTATAGATGCAACAAAGCGAATGGGAGTTCTCAATTCCACATGCAAGCATCACGGTTCAAGTCCATGACGTTGAACCAAGCTGCACTAATCCTTTTTTAACCTACTTCTAATTCCATCCTAATAACCGCCCCTACCCTACCATGTTTATAAAGCGATGTTCGAAAAGCGGCATCAAATCACAAGTCGCCAAGCGAACATTTTGCAATCAAGGCTCTACGATTTTCAAACCAAAAAATGTTCAATTATGAAAAAGGTCATTCATTGGTTGGCCTTAGCGGCCATCATCGTATTTATCCTACCCAGCTGCGCCGTCATTCGTGAGGGAGAAGTCGGCGTAAAACGAACCCTCGGCACCTACAAGGACAAACCTTTCGAAAGTGGCTTGAAATTCTACAACCCCTTCGCCAGTACCATCGTCAAAGTATCAACACAGACCGAGAACCTGGAAGTCGGCCTCAGCATCCCCTCCAAGGAGGGCCTCAACATCAGCGCAGAAGTTTCCATCCTCTACAACCTGCAAGCCCGCAAGACGCCGGACATCCTGCGCAGCATCGGCCTGGACTACGAGGCCAACATCATCCTCCCCGTGTTCCGTTCAGCGGTGGCCGATGTAAGCTCCCGGTTCTACGCCAAGGACATGCACACGGGCGAACGGGCACAAATCGAACTCGCCATCCGTGACCAGATGATGGCGCTGCTCAAGGGCAACGGCATCGAAATAGAAGCCGTGCTCCTCAAGAGCATCAAGCTGCCAGCAAGCCTCAGCAAGGCCATCGAGGAAAAACTGGAGGCCGAACAGAACGCCCTGCGCATGGAATTCGTGCTGCAACAGGAGCAACGGGAAGCCGAGCGAAAGCGCATACAAGCCGCCGGTGTGCGGGACGCCCAAATCATCATTGCGGAGGGCCTCAGCCAGCCCATCCTACAGTTCAAGGCCCTAGAAGCCTTCATGGAGCTGTCCAAGTCGCCCAACACGAAAGTCATCATCACCGATAACACCGGCACCCCACTGCTGATGAATCCTGAAATGACGGAAGGCAATCAAAGCCATACCGGAATGAAAGTCAACAACAAATAACGTGTTATAAAGCAATAGGAGAAGGTAAGGCCATTGGTTCCCCCCAGCCAATGGCTTTTTTATTGGAGGGGGGTGAGCCACAACAACCCATAAAATTAGAAAATGCTATTCAAAACTCTCATTCCGTTCACGGTCTTCTTCTTTTTCATATTCTCCTGCTTTTGCTACCTCTCTTTGCCAATAAGTAAATTGCTGCTTAGCCCATGAATCGATTAAAGCAACCTCATGGCCAAACAATTCCTTAAAAAGATTAGACCTTTTCTCTAGAATGTGAGCAAGTGAACCGCTCCAAAAGGAGGGTCGAATAATTCTTTCAAATTGGGCTAGTATAGCAGCCAAATCTTGCGCCTTTTTAAATATCGCATGAACTATCGGCTTCCAAGTCAAGTTACTGTCTTCTGAAACTAAATACACCTCGATGTGAGAAATGATTAAAGGGTAACGAGACTTGGGGTTCAAGTCGCACCACGCTAAAATGTCATCATCTGAGATTGCGCTAAGTGGGTTTGTCCTATCGTCGAATCCTCTCCACAAATGAAAGTCATCGGATTCTGGATTTCCAAGAAAAACATCCATAAAAATAGTTGGTTGGACGCTTGCTATCTCTTTCAATAATTTTGGATAATTATTATTAAACGTTCGGTAAGGTCCGAATGCCAATTTGAGATGTTCACACACCGCCTTGGCAGCTTCTTTACCATTTTCTGTGGCAAGGCATATTTGTGCTATTTTCGACATACTATGGTCAAGGCTATGAATGTGACTTCCAGTACCTTTGGGAAATTCAAAATCAGTCATCACTTTCCGTCCTGCTTTTAATAAATATGATGAGTATTCCGCATTAGGGCTTGAACCATGAAATCTCATCTTCAAAATTTCAATTGCAACGTCAATTCCATTTTCCTTGGTTAATATTTTCTCTAATAGTTCTGCTAGTTCGTCATCATCTAACGCTTCATGTGATTTACCATAAGCAATACATCGGAAAGAATAGATAGATACAATTCCCGCATCTAAAGCTGTATGTAAACGAATTAATCCTCGTTTGTCAATCGTGACAACATTTTGAAAGTAAGGAAACCACTTTCCTAATATTGGGTCTGTTATTAAATCATCTAATGTTGATTGGTAAAATATAGGGTCGATTTCTGCACAAACAAAGAGAAATCCAAGAAAAATATGTATGCTTTTCTTTTCATCAATTGTCTTGTCAAATTGAGTTCTAAGAGACTTCCATAGCTTCATTTTATCCGTACATCCTTCAGCTAAGCCAATTCCAAAGTTATAAATTCGCTGACAGTCGGTTGAAACTAGTTCAGGAAGAATTATGTCAAAAATTATTGAGTCTTTAGCAACTTTTGAACCTATTTCAGTAGTAATTTTTATGACCCTTTCCTCGGCAATGGAAATATCATCATCATTGTCATCCAATTCAAAACTGCTATGCTGACTAGATAATGCATATGCTCGTATCTGTTCTAAGAGGTCTTGTGGATTTAAGAGTTTCTCAAGCCTGTGCAATTTTTCCAATTCATCCTTTTCAAAGTCTTTGCTGTCATAGCGGATTATACTTAAAATTGCTATCCAACCATCATTCCAAGCTTGATTTTCATGAATCAACTTAGCAGCATCTTCAATCGTTTTAAACATGCCTGTATGTGTCCATAATCCACGTAGTCTATCAGCTAAGAGCTTTCTAGCGTGTTTAGATAGAGCATTATTTGAAAGAGCAAGGCGTTTGCAAATATTTATTGCCGTTTCATACCAATGATTTCGTTCTTCAAGGTTTTTTGGTTGAGAACCATAATCTCTCGGTCTGGCCCCAAAAACAAATTCATAGTGTGAACCAAAGTGCCAAGCTTCCAAAGCAGCATCTAATAAGTAAAGTCCAAGTGCTTGTTTATCTTCGTTGGCGTCATCCAAGAGATATTTGATAACCTTTGCCCGCATTTCGATTGGCGCATGTGTGCCTGATAAATGAATGTAGAAAAGGGATTTTAATGTTTGTCGAATGGAATCTTGATTTTCTTGGGGGCTTTCCTTAATTGCAAATCGACACATCAGTAATACACTTCTTTCAAACAAAGCTGGCTCGTAAGCCAAATGCCGTAAGAGACGTACATAGTCATTAAAATGAATATTATCTCTTGATGTGAATTTGTCTCCACCAACTCCATTTGCAGCACGTTCAATTGCTTTTAAGGTCATTTCTGGAGAAACAGGAGCAATATTCTTGAATACCTGTAGTCCGAGTCCATTGAAACTCCCAACGTGTTTGCCAATCCAACCATCTTCCGAAAGCCACTCATCAACTATTTCAACAGCTTCTTTGCAGTCATGCAGATAATTTAGGCGTCTAGAAAACGATTTTATCAATCGTTCAGAGCTACTTAGAAATGTATTCTTGATTATACTTTTTGGAATGGATTCCAAGGCATCTTTAGCAAGCTTGTTTGCAATCGCATGGGGAAGTACAGCCCTCCAAACGTGCCTTGATTGGACTAAATCACGTCTCTTCAACTCCGTCACGTTTTCATAAATTTTTGCACCCGAAGTACCTATAAGGGAAGCCAAAATATTAAGCTCAGAATCAATTGATTCAACATCTTCACCTTCAAATGAATAGACAAGCGAACATACCTTTGCAGCTTTCAACAAGTCTTCATTTACCAAACCTTTCTGCCAAAACAATCTTTCGAAGAGGTCTCTATCCTTAAGAACGGATAACGTCTCACCCTTTTTGACCGTATTTGAGAGTGCAATTGCCACGCGAGCGTTACCACCTGAAAAAATTGCTATTGTTCTTGCGTTTACTTGACTAATAAAAGAGAAACGCTTTTGAATCAATTTTTCAATGATTTCTTCACTTGCTGGTTCCAAACGGAACACACTTGTTTCTTCTGGAACGTCTTCTTCTCTTACATCATATTCAATTGTAAGAAGACTAATAGTACTCTGAGGAATGGAGCAAGTTTGTGTTAATCGGCGATGCAAGTCAGGAGGGCAATTGTCAACGATTAGAATTGCCCGTGTCTTTGCTGCAAGTAATAGTTCTGCAAAAGCTCTTGGGTCAGGTTCTGGCCCATCGGACATGTCAGTGTAAAAGACTTGGTTTGGGTTTAGTGTTTGATTTCCTATCCTATTATCAAACAAAGCCTGTACTAACCTAGTTTTTCCTACGCCTGATAATCCAACCAAACGAATAGAATGGCCTGGGGTACCTAATTTATAACGCAACCTAGTCAAACCATCTCCGACTGGAAAACCACTATTGTTTGAAATTGAGCCGTCATGTAATCTTAGCCCATCGTCTAATAAGTACTCTTCTTCGATACCAGCAGCAGGATTTGACCAATTTTCAAAAGGCCGCCATCCATTTAAATGCCTTCCTATTTTGTTGCGAACCCACAAAATCAAAGATGGATGATTACGAACCCATGTAGCTACTTGCCCTCTGTCAAGGAAATCTACGTGAAGTTCTTGATGATTTTCCTCCGTTGCAATAGCGTCTTTCATTGCCTTTACTCGGCTTGATAAGGCTGGTTTTGTTGTAGAACCATTTGAACTGACGATGATATATGCACCCTTTTCCTGAATTAGCGACTTTATTTCCTCACGTAGCACACCTTTAGGGCGCATTTCTTTTTTAATAGCCGCAGGTTGCATATCCGGTTTCTTGACTTGGAAGCCAGTCTTTTTTCTTGGTATAAAGCCATCTGTGGGTAGCATCACCTCAGTTTCGACAGACACATCAATACCACCATCTTTTGCATCTTGGTTGCCCCCCCAAAGGATACCCTTAGTGGAAATACCAGCCGATTGATAATCAGCCTCGCACAATCTTCCGATTAGTGTCCGAAGGTCGGCATCATTGAGATTTGCGATGTCATCGCCTGTAATATCTAAAATTTCACTCATTTTCATCAAATCTTGGAAAGAATAAGCACTGCCAATCCGCCTTGACATTAACATTGTCGAGCGATTGCAATTGTTTTTTCAGAACCGATTTCTGGAAGAGGCTCATGGGGCGGTAGGTGTTTTATTGAAAAAGGTGACACCTCTTCGAGAGGTGTCACCTTTCTGCGTTGTCGTTTGTAAGAATGGGTCGGCTGCGGGTCTCATGCATTTGGTTGTTTCTACGCCGCAAGGTAGCCTATATAGTCAAAAAAACCGCAAGTATGCCATTATTTTATCCATCAAGCTGTCGCTAGAACCCTTCAACAGGCTCCCATAACCCTCCTCTACCAAAATTTTACGCTCCTTTAGGGTTACTTTACGCTCCTTTAGCGAAACATAACCCTTCTCCGCCTGCCATCCAGTCATGTCGGCCTTCAATTTACCCTTCTTCGCCTGCCACCTAGTCATGTCCGTCGAGCTAAAATCGTTCGGGAGCCTTCCTGAATCATCTTAATTGGCACAAATATTGGATATGATATTTTCATAATTTATTAAATCCTAAAATTATCTCTTATGGATGACACGTTAAGCAAAAAATCAAAATCCTACGGCCGTATCGACAAGGTTTTGACCGATTACGACACAGCCGTGAACAGCAACCCAATACTGCTGGCGGCAAGCCTAACGTTCAAGGACAACTACACGCTCGTCAAGAGCATAGACGTGCCGGAACGGGATGCCACCAAACCCACCACGAGGTACAAGAACGAGAAGTTTGAGGCGTTCGGATTGGCGTTGCTGGAAGTATGCAATAGCTTGAAGCTCTATGCCGATGACACCTCCAACATGGCACTGTCCGGCCTGATGCCCACCGTCATCACCAACCTCATGGAAGGCGACGAACCTTCAAGGATAGCCCGTTTTCGGGCCATTCTCAACGCCGCACAGGCCATCACGCCTGCCGCCGACCTGATACCCTACGGCGTCACCGCTGCCGGATTGACCGCCCTCGTTGCATTGCTCGATGAATTGGAAACCTTGGTGGATTCACCCCGCAGCGCCATTGACGCCCGCATGGTGAAGCGCCAACTACAAGAAAAAGCGTTCAACAACATGGATACCTTCTTGGCCACGAAGCTCGACCTGGCCGTACGCACCCGGAAGTCGGCCTTCCCGGAATTCGTGGCTGCCTATACCCTCGCCCGCAAGCAGCACGACCAAGGCGGCGGTACTGGCGAGCCGGAAGAAGAGACCCTCCTCGCCGGGCAACCCAAACTGGCAGCTGTCCTCCCTACCACTGAAGAATTGGACACGGCCCTGAAAACGGTGCCCTCCAACGGCCAACCAGCCATGAATGGAGTGCATTGAGCCGGTGCCTAACTGATACTAGACATTAATTTTATTGTGAAATTGGGTTTAAAAGCCGCTGGTGTTAACCAACGGCTTTGTTTTTTTTGTCAGCATCACGGATTTGACAGATTCACGGATTACCCTGTGAACATAGTCCAACGCAAGGGCGCAAAGACGCAAGGGCGCAAAGTGTTGTTATCGTGCATTGCGCCTTTGCGCCCTTGCGCCCTTGCGTTATAACTATTGCGCCAAAGGCGCAATAAGTTATTGAAAAGACTATAATCCGTGATTCAGACCGCCAGCAGCACACTGCAACACGTCACCCCGCCCTCCGCTTTCAGCACCTCCGAATTATCTACCAGCAGCAGCTCGATGCCAGCATCGGCCAGTTCGAGGGCCGTCAGGGGGAAGTCCACGGGATAGATGACCGTGTCGCCAATCATCAGGGCATTGGCGGCGGCTGGCTCGTCAGGGTCTGTCTCCACGATGTCGAAGTCGGGGAAATTGTCGGGGTCCACCCAGTCGGGGTTGAGCAGCAGGATGTCATCGGCCACCTGCGTCACGGCTGACTTGAGGTGCAGGCAGCCGCCTTGCAGCCGCACGGCGTCCACCGAGTAGCCATGCGGTTTCAGGATGGACTGCATTTGCAGCACGGCATCGGCATTGGTGCGGCCACCGATGCCGACCCAGATTTGCCGGCCCACCCGCAGCACGTCGCCGCCGTCGAGCAGCCCCGGCGATTCGATGTAATACACCTTCTCCCGATAGCGCTCCAGCAGCTCGGCGATGCTGAACACCTCCTCCCGGCGGCTCTCCGCACCGGGCCGGGTGATGATGGCCAGCTCGTCCACCACCACGGCGCAGTCCTCCACGAAGACCGAATCTGGATGAAAGGGCAGCTCCATCGCATGTTCCAGTTCGCAGCCAAGTCGGCGCAGGGCATCGAGGTACTCCTCGTGCTGCTTTTCCGCCAGTGCGATGTTGATGGGCTGGCGGTCGAGGTGGGTGAGTTCGCAGTCGGCCATGCGAGGGCTCACGGTGCGAACAATGGCGATGGTCTTGCTCATGGCAGGTGTTTGTGTATTTGTGTGTTTATGCGCACAGGGGGCTTGGGGGCGGAACGCACCCAAAAGCACACGGTGCATTGTATAAGTACTGTTTTAACGTAAATTATGGCAATAAGTAGGTTACGGTCGAGCGCTAAAAAGTCATAAATCCCGTTCCATCGGAACGGCATCTTTGTAGAAATTATCAAACCGTTCCGGCCTCCGTTCCTTCGGAACGGTATCTCATACAAGTAGATACCGTTCCGATGGAACGGAGGGTCAGGTTATTTTCAAGTGCTACAAAGATGTCGCCCCCATGGGGCGATTATTCCTAATTAATGCTTGACCCCATAGGACTTGCATCTTTGTAGAAATGCCCAGTAAACGACCATTTGCGTTCCATCGGAACGCCATCTCTTTCAAGATACCGCTCCAATGGAGCGAGGGACAAATGCCATAAATCACGTTATTTTATGTGTTTGTTGGGGATGCGATTGGCGAAGGTTTGGAAAAAAAATGGGAAACAGGGAAGCAAACCGAGGGTTTCTTTTTGGTAGCCACAAATAAGCCCATGTGGCCTGTCCACCGCTCGAAACAATCACTTTGGTGGGAATACCGGATAGTAACGCCGCATTCGTATCTGTTTTTTTAACAAGCAACTGGCCACAAACAAAGAAGCCTGCCGCAGGATGCGGGCAGGCTCCGGATTAACGTAGAACGTTAATGTTAATGCATCTTTTGGTGCTTTGCATTGGGGCGCAAGCGACAATAGTGTTTCAGTCATGTTCTGGGTAGTATCAGCAAGAAGCGGCAACAAGCCTATGCGTTTTATTCACAGTATGCTGACATATAGCATGTGGGTGGCCACAAATATAATGCAAAAACCAAAAGCGATATGAAAATTTCTGTTATTTATTTGGGCTGTGAGCGGGCACAGTGCTAGGTGGAAATATTTGCAATAAAATACCCCAAATGAGTTACTTAGGGTTTAAAGTAAATGAAAATATGAGTATTTTGCCCCCAGTTTTCATCTTGTAGAAACAGTTGGGGGTGTATGCAGGCTCCGGGTTTGCGCTAGAAGGTTAATGTTAATGCAACACACCACGCTCTTTTCCCACCGATAGCTCGACCAGCGTCCCTGCCCTATTCGTCCGGTTGTTTTTGCACCACCTATTTTCCCATGATTGCATTTTTAATGCTCGTGGCCATCGGCTGCCTGTTGATGTCGTTGGCCGGCCCGCCCACCTCCACCGAAACCACCGTTGTTGTTCGAAGCCACGCCCCCAATGCGTGGATGTTCTTCCTGTCGTTGCTCGCCATGATTTTGCTGCTGCTCCTTTGGCGCTACGACAAGTAGTTCACTAGGCGGTCGGGGTGGCTGGCAGTTGGCGCCCCGACTGCTTAAACCTAAACCCAATGTCATTAACTTAAGACCCTGAAAGGGTCGTACATGAATAGCCCCGCATGAAATCGAAGATTCACGCAAGTAAATGCGGGGATTTCGGAATGGTAGGCGTGGCAACCCCAGAGGGGTTGAATATCGTAACTCATTGACATTCAACCCCTCTGGGGTTGCCAGAACCATTCTTCATCCTTCCCGGATTTCATCCGGGGCTATTCAAATTTGACCACTTCGTGGTCTTCAAACCCTTAAGTTAATGACATTGGCCCTAACCCTTTTAAATCTCCTTCACCCACTCACTACCTAGTCACCAATCACTAGTCACCAATCACTCATCCATCAAAACCAAACCCCCGTCCCAACAGACAAGCTCGGCAAACGTTCGTCCCCGATGCTGGTACCCTGGTAGCCAGCGTACACCATGTACTGCTTCAGGTGGAACTGCATCCGCAGTTGGTGCTGCCGGGCGAAAACATCGTTCGGGTAGCCAAGTTGCGTTTCGGCATGGAAGCTGAGCGGCTTCTTGAAGTACCAAGTAAAGCCAGCGTTGAGGGAAGGGCTGCCGTACAGCAGCTCGTCTTTGCCGATGCCAAGCAACATGAGGCCGCCGCCCCACCAGAGCTGGAATTTGGAATGGTGTACCCGGTTGTAGGCCAAGTTGATATTGGTAATGGCAAAATGGTCGGTACCAATGGCATCGCCCGTGGCAGCATCTTCCAGCGTCTCGAAGAGCTGCAAGCGGTTCACGTCGAGGGTGAGCGCCCGGCTCGGCGACCACTTCGCTTGGAGGTATCCGCCAAACACAGCGTCCTCGTCCGTCTGGAGGTGGCCCGTGAGTTGCAGGTTCATCTTCTTGGTAGGCTCAAAATCAGGGGGCAGGTAGAGGCCGTTTTCGTCGTCGGCATAGGGGTAGTCGTTGAAGCCGACGTAGTTGGCGGGCAACTCGCCGGGAGCCCGGAACAGCAGCCACCAAGTTGGCTCAAGTGCGATGTTGAAGAAAAACTCCAGCCAAAAGCCGTCGTTGTTTCTCCAACCTCCGCCGTCATTGTTGTTGGAGTTGCCGCCGCCAGAGTTGCCGGATTTGACCTCGCTCTTCATCCCTTCCAATTTTTGGGCTTGCGCAATCATGGGCAGCAGGGCCAGTGCGAACAGAAAGCATAATTTTTTCATGGCAAATAGGACTTAGGTACACCTCAATAACGCGCCGGAAGGGGTATGCCGTTGCGTCGTTGAACTTGTTTTTTTAAAGACAGTTGACAGGCAGCCTTTCCCCTATCTGGCTGTGTAGAAAATCTTGGTTTTGAAGAATACTTACATTATAAACTAAATAAGTTGCAATTTTTTAAGATAGGGGTTTGGGGCGGAACGCCCCAAGAAGCCCCCTCCTCCCGGCGGCGCAGCCTACGGCTGCGCCGCCGGGAGAGAGATTTTTGGAGCGAAAAATTGCGAAGCAATTTTTCGCTCCTTTTGGGAATGAGGGGCAAGGAGAAGTGTCAACTTACTTCGTTTATCGGCATTTCGTCAATTGCCGTCCGCCACATCTTCACGTAATGACAATACTATTCCCACTCCCGCAATACCTGTCCCATCCCCTGCAATAATCCTCCCATACCTTGGGCCATAAGTCCGAAAGGGGACGGAGGCAGCGACCACATCTTTGCGACATACTTGAAATCGAGGCGATAGACATGGCGATGATAGACATAAGACCGCCCACGGCCCCGTCTAAAGTCTAATGTCTCCTGTCTAAAGTCTCAAAAAAATCACCTGACATGAAAAAACAAATCAGCCTTTTCGTCGCAATGCTGCTGTTCAGCGCAGTGGCCGTTTTTGCCAACCAAATGCCCAACGTTGGCAACCGCCTCATCGTGAGCATTGAAAAATCGGCGGATGCCGCCACCTCGCTCGACCTTCGTTTGGCCAACCTCGAAAAACAGGGCACGTTCGTCGAACTTCGGGACTTGCAGGGCAACACCTGGTTCTCCCAGTACGTCTGGCGTAAGCACGGTTACGCCAAGAAGCTCAACCTGAAAGGGATGCCCAATGGCAACTACCTCCTCTCGATTCAGCATAAGGATGCAACGATTGTCCAAATGCTGAATCTTTCGAACGGGGTACTCACCGTCGAAAAGCATCAAAGGATGGAAGTGCCCACCCTGCCAGGGAAAGACCTGGCAAAGGGCAAGTAGTCCAAAAGACAAATAGTTTTATACAATCGGCAGGGCAGGCTTTGAGTCTGTCTTGCTTTTTCGATACCAGAAACGGTCATTGGCATCATTGGGGTCGTAGGTTTAAAACACGACCCCAAGAACCAATGGCCAACGACCAATGGCTAACAACATGAATAGTAAAATCACCCGACTGCTGCTGTTGGTGCTGCTGCCACTGACCAGCGCCTTGGCGCAGCAAAAAAGCCCGCTCAACAGCCTCGACCTAGAGCAGTTCGACCTGCCCAACGGCGAACCCGGCAACCACGTGCAGGCCATCACGCAGGACCGCTACGGCTTCCTTTGGTTTGGCTCGCAGTACGGCCTACACCGCTGGGACGGCAACCAGTTCAAGACTTACCTACACGACCCCAACAACCACAACTCCATTTCCGGCGACTACATTGAGTGTATTTATCCGGCCAGCGACGGCACGCTCTGGATTGGCACTTGGGGCAGCGGCCTCAACCATTTCGACCCCACCACCAACCGCTTTACCCGCTACTTCGGCGGGCGGCAGGGCCTCAGCGACAACGCCATTAGCGCCATCACCGAAGATAGGGACGGCTACATCTGGGTGGGCACGATGGGCGGCCTCGACCGCCTCGACTCGCGCACGGGCAGCATCGTCCGCTTCCAGAACATTCCAAACGACAAGCGCAGCCTCAGCTGCAACCAGGTGCGCTCGCTGCTCGTGGACGCCGAAGGCACGCTCTGGGTAGGCACGGGATTCTTTTTCGATGGCTCCAATGCTGGCGGCCTCAACCGCTACAATTCCGCAACCAACGATTTCGAACGCTTTTTGAGCAAAAAAGGCGACCCCACCAGCCTGACGGGCAATGAAGTCCGCACCATTTTCGAAGACAGCAAGGGCAACCTCTGGGTGGGCACCAATGGCGACGGCCTCCACCGGATGGACAAGGATTCGGGTACTTTCAAGCGGTTTCAGCAAAACGGCAAGGATGTTCATTCCCTCAGCGCTCCGCAAGGCACCAGCCGCATGGAGTCGCAAGTGACCTTCATGCTCGAAGACAAGGACGGCCTCATTTGGCTCGGCAACTGGTCGGGCGGCATCAAGTGCTACGACCCCACCAACGGCGAGGCGAGGGTGTACAACGCTGGTGGCAAAAAAGGCAGCTATCTCCTCGAAAACAATGCCTGGACAGGCTTCCAGTCAAAGGACGGGGTGCTGTGGTTCAGCACGGCCAGCGACGGGGCACGGGTTTATCGCACCACCGGGAAGCGGGGCATCTTCAACAGCGTTTTCCTGCCCACCAAGACCGATTTCGTGAAGAGTTTCGGCGAAGACGACAACAAGAACCTCTACTTCACCACCGACCAAAACCTTGTGGGCAAGCTCAGTCCCAAGGTCGAGGGCAGCTGTTCCGGCCCCGAATTCTTGGAACGGGACGCCGCCCTGGCTGGCAGCGACAAAATCGTGAAGGACGCCGCCGGGCAGCTCTGGGGCATGAAGCCCTCCGGCAGCCTCACCTGCTACGACCCCGAACGGAAGACAGCCAAGCAATTCGTCCACCAAAAACAAGACCCCACCAGCCTACCCGCTGCGCCGCTGCGCGACATCCTGCCCGACAAAAAGGGCAACCTCTGGCTGGCTACCTTCGGCAGTGGGTTGGTGTACTTTGACAAAAAAACGGAGCAGTTCACTGCATTCAGGAACCAAAAAGGCAACGAAAACAGCCTGCCGCACGACTACGCTGGCAAGCTCTTCATGGACGAGCAGGGCTTCCTCTGGATTACGGGCGGCGGCAAGGAAAAAGACAAGACGCCGTTTTACATCACCCGCTTCGACCCTGCCACCAAATCCTTCACCCGCTACCAAATCAACGGCATCCCCGATTACTCAAAGCTCTGGCAAAGCCCGCCCGCACAGGACAAGGCCGGGAACATTTGGGTCTGCCTCGACGCTGGCCTGCTGAAGCTGAGCCCCGAATCGGGCGAGTGCAGCTTTTTTGACCAAAAACGCCTCGGCCAAAAGGACAGCCCACTGAAAGGAATGGTGATGGACAACAATGGCCGCCTCTGGCTCATGTCCGACAAGCTGCTGGCCTTCGACCCCGTGCAAGAAACCGTGTTTTCTTACGGCGTCGGCAGTGGACTGAATGCACTGCCGTTTGAACAGGACGCCATTTTCAAAAACGAGAAGGGCGAAATCTTCGTGGGTGGGCGCTACGGCTTCCACTTCTTCGACCCCCGCCAGCTCGACAGCATGAACCTGACGCCGCCCGCCGTGCGCATCACGGGCTTCGAGCTGCTCGACGCCGACGGCCCCGAAAGCCGCTACGATGCCATGGTGATGCAGGGCAATCCCATCGAATTGGGCTACGACGATAACGTGTTCTCGTTCAGCTTCTCCGCCCTCGACTTCAACGACCCTGCTGCCAACCGCCTTGAGTTCATGCTCGAAAACTTGGACGACGACTGGCGACTGGCGGGGCAAGACTTCAAGGCAACCTACGTGAAGGTGCCGCCCGGCACCTACCGCTTCCGGGTGCGTGGTGCGAACAGTTACGGCGTTTGGGGCGCTGAAACCTCAGTGCTGTTGACCATCTCGCCGCCCTGGTGGATGACGTGGTGGGCGTACTTGTTGTATGCCCTGTTGATTGCTGTCGCCATCTTCATGGCCTACCGCTTCCTGCTCAACCGCCGCATGGAACGCTCGGAAACACTGCGTTTGAAGGAATTGGACAACGCCAAGAACCGCTTGTTTGCAAACATCACGCATGAGTTCAGGACGCCGCTGACCATCATTCTTGGCATGGCGGAGAACGGGCGGGCGGAAATTGAGAAATTGAGAAATTGGGAAATTGAGCATGGAATAACTGGGAAAGACGGGACCTCAATTTCTAATTTTTTAATTTCCAATTTCAACCTCATCGAGCGCAACGGCACGAACCTCCTCGGCCTTGTGAACCAGATGCTGGAACTGGCCAAGATGGAGGACGGTGCCGTGCGCCTCAACCTCACGCAGGGCGATGTGGTGGGCTATTTGAAATACGTCACCAACAATTTCCGCTCGATGGCCACGGACAAGCAACTCGGCCTGCACTTCCTCTCCGACCTCGACGAACTGACGATGGACTACGACACCGAGAAATTGCAACGGGTGCTGTCCAATCTGCTGTCCAATGCGCTGAAGTTCACACCTGCGGGCGGGAATGTCTATGTCTCCGTTGCGCAGCAGCAAAACCGCCAAACGGACGCTCCTACCCTGCTCATCAAAGTGCGGGACACGGGTGCTGGCATCCCGGCGGACAAGCTGCCGCATATTTTCGACCGCTTCTTCCAAGCCACCGAGTCGGCACAGTACCAGGGTAGCGGCATTGGCTTGGCACTGACAAAGGAGTTCGTAAAACTGATGGGCGGGGAGATAAGCGCCCGTAGCCGTGCTGGCGAGGGAGCGGAGTTTGTGGTTTCGCTACCCGTGAAAAGGGAATTGCGATTTTCGAATGACGATTTACGATTGGGGGCGCAGATTGCGGTTCCTGCCAGCATTTCGAAGGTGGAGACCGACGTCGAGCATTTGACAGAAAACACTTTCGCGGCAGTGGCTTTGCCAACGGAGGTGACCGAAGCAAAAACAGAGGACGGTAACGACCTGCCGCTGTTGCTGCTCATCGAGGACAATCCAGATGTGATGGCCTACCTAAAGTCTTGTCTGCCAGGCAATTACCGACTTGTGTCTGCCAGAAATGGGCAAGAAGGCGTAGAACTGGCCACGCAACAAATCCCCGACCTCGTGGTGACGGACGTGATGATGCCCGTAATGAATGGCTACGAAGTTTGCCGATTTTTAAAAAACGACGAGCGTACCAGCCATGTCCCGGTTATCATGCTCACGGCAAAAGTTGGTTTTGAGAGCCGCTTGGAAGGACTTGAGCAGGGCGCCGATGCGTATTTGGCAAAGCCATTCCATCGGGAAGAACTGCTGGTTCAAATCCGAAACTTGCTGACAACCCGTCGCCGCCTGCAGAAGCACTACCGCAGCGTGGCGGGCATCGGCACCGAACATTTCCCAATAAAATTAGCGAAACAGCCTGCGCCACAGCTAAAGGAAGCTGAGGATTACTTCGTGAAAAAGCTGCGCCGGGCCGTGGAGGCCCATTTGGACGACGCTGCGTTCAACGTCGAAGGACTTTGCAAGGAAATCGGCATGAGCCACTCACACCTGCACCGCAAGTTGTCGGCGCTGACGGGCTGCTCCGCCACCAAGTTCATCCGCAACATCCGCCTGAGCAAGGCCAAGGAACTACTCGAAGACCCCACCCTGACCATCACCGCCGTTGCCTTCGACACGGGCTTCAACGACCCCGGCTATTTCGGGCGGGTGTTCAAACAGGAGTTTGGCATGACGCCCGTCGAGTGGCGGGAACGGATGGCGGGGGTGGAGAATTGAGGCTGAGAGATTTGAAGATTAAACACGGAGGCACGGAGACACAAAGATTCACAGAGGCTAAGTGCCACTCTGTGTCTCCGTGCCTCCGTGTTGAAAAAAAGTAAATCACCTAAACACGACTGTTATGTTACCAAGACAACTCGCCGCAGCATTGCTGCTCGGCCTAAATTTCTTTTTGCTATCCCCTACCCTCGCCCAGTCGCAACTGAGCGGCGAAGTGACGGACGTTCGAGACCACCCGCTGCCGGGTGCCTCCATCTTGCTACTGAATGCTGCCGATTCGAGCCTTGCCAAGGGCAATGTCAGCAATGCCGACGGGACTTTCCGTTTGGATGAAATCAGCGGCGGGAGCTACCTGCTGCGGGTAACCATGGTCGGCTTCGCCGAGTATTTGTCCGAGCCATTTGCATTGGAAAACACGGGGAGCAAAGTATTGGCCCCCGTCATTTTGATGGAAGAAGCGTCGCAATTGCAAGAGGTGCAGGTCGTTGCCAAAAAGCCGTTTTTTGAGCAAAAGATTGACCGGATGAACATCAACGTGGCGGCCAGTAGTGTGAACGCCGGAGGAAATGCCTTGCAAGTGTTGCAGCGTTCGCCGGGGGTGCTGGTCAACAAGCAGTCGAACAGCATCTCGATGAGCGGCAAAAACGGCGTCGTTATCATGATAAACGGGAAGATAAGCCAACTGCCGCCCGACGCCATCATCTCCCTGCTGGAAGGCACGCTGGCGGACAATATCGAGCGCATCGAACTCATCCACACGCCGCCAGCCAGCTTCGATGCGCAGGGCAGCGCCGGGGTCATCAACATCGTGCTGAAAAAGACAGCGGATGCTGGCCTGAACGGCAGCTACTCCATCAATGGTGGCTATGGTAAAAGGGAGAAGTACGGCACAGGGCTGAACCTTAATTTCCGCAAGGGAAAGCTCAACCTATTCGGCAACTACTCCATGCAGTTCGACCACAACCCGCAGGTGTTCACCAACTACCGGGGCATCCAGCGGGATGGCGATTTCATCGAAACGGATGGACGCAGCGTGCGCTCGCCCGACCTTTGGACGCAGAACGGCCGCTTCGGAGCCGATTACCAACTGACGAAAAAGACCACCATTGGCGTGTTGGGCAGCTATTTCGACCGCTACTGGGATATGAACGCCGAGAACGAAATCGAGCACCGCACCAATGCCATGCAGGACAGCACGACCCGTATGTTCACCAAGGAAATCAACCAATGGCACTCACTGGCGGGCAACTTCAACGTACAGCACCAGTTCAGCGAAAAGCAGACCCTCAGCTTCGACGCTGATTATATTGACTACCTCATTGAAAACCCCAGCGATTACCGCTTTTTCACTGAATACAACAACGGTGAAACTGGTGATGAGCAAGAACTTCGGGTGAGCAAAAACACGCCCATCAACATTGCCGTGGCAAAGGCCGATTACACGCAGACTTTCAAGAACGAGGCGCAGTTCGAGGCGGGCGTGAAGTTCGCACAGTCCAATTTCGACAACGACGTGCGGGTGGAAAGCCTCATGCAGGGTAGCGACTGGCAAGCTGATTCCATGCTCACCTCCCGATTTAAATTGACAGAGGATATAGCCGCCGCATACAGTACTATATCTTTTAAGTTAAATAAGAAGACAGATGTAAAAGTCGGTTTAAGATATGAATATACGAATGCCATTCTCGGTTCAAAAGAGCAACCAGACGTGGTGGATAGGCAATATGGCTCATGGTTTCCGAGCATTTATTTAATGCGGAATATCAACGAAAACCAGAGCATTAACCTATCGTATAGCCGCCGCATATTCCGACCCGGATTTACGCAATTGGCACCATATCTTATCTTTTATGACCCCAGCACGGTATCGGGCGGAAACCCGTCGTTGCAGCCTGCCTTCGTCCACGCGGTGCGGGCAGACTACCGCTACAAGGTTTTCAATTTGACGGTGGAATACAACAAGGAAACCGAGTCCATGCGGGACATCCCGCACGTGGACGTGGAGAACAACTCGCACTTCACCTACCCTGTGAACAATGGCTCGACCCAGACGGCCTACGCCATGCTGAACTTCGCCCTTCAACCCACGAAATGGTGGGAAACTCAGAACAATGTCTTCGTGGCTTGGCAGGGCTTCGAAGTAGAACTGGAAGGCAGTGACTACAATTACAGCTCTTTTGTGACAGGCTTCAACACCAACCACAGTTTCAAGCTGCCCGGCAAGTTCACGTTTGACCTGTCCGGCCAGTTCTTCTCTGGCGGCCGCTGGGGTGCCACCAAGTTCCGCCCCAATGGCACACTGAACGCTGGCATCTCCAAGGTCTTGAGCGACAAATGGGGCAAACTCAGCCTCAACGTCAACGACATCTTCCTAACGAACAACTTTCGGGGCACCACCCGACAGGACGACCTGAACCTCTACGTAAAATCGGGCTACCTGCAGGCCGAGCGGGTGTTCATGGTTACGTGGAGCAACCAGTTTGGGAACCGGAAGTTGCGGGAGGCCAGGCAGCGGGATGGCGGGGCAAGCGATGAAAGGAGAAGGTTATAAGGGCGAATTGCATCCGACCAACAGATGAAAATACCTTTCTTTGCGGCTATTTTCATCTTTACCATGCAAGACCCACTCGCCGAACTCCATTCCCTCCTCGAACTCCTCCGCCTCGAAAAGCAGAAGGATTTCGAGCAGTTCCAAGCCTACGTGCAGCGGCTGCCCCTGCCGGAGCGGGTGGCTGAGGGTTATGCATGGCACCCGGTAGAAGTGGAAAAATCGGGCTATACCTACGGCGAGCGGGCCTTCGTGACCGTTCAGCGGACGAAAGTGAGCCTCGTGCCGCACCAGTTCCGGGCAGGGCAGCCCGTGCGGTTCTTTACCGCTGCCGATGTGGACGATAAACGACCAGAACAGTCGGGCGTCATCCATTCCATTGCCAAGGGCAAAATGAAAATCGTGCTGAACGCCAAGGACCTGCCCGACTGGCTCAACGCTGGCTCGCTGGGTGTGGACTTGGAGTTCGACGAGCGCAGCTACGTGGAGATGGAGAAGGCCATGAAGCGGGTGATGGAGGCAAAGCCCAACAGCCGATTGGCGGAGCTGCGGGCCGTTTTGTTGGGGCAAAAACCCGCCCATTTTCAGGAGCTGCCCTACGTCGAAATCCCGAAGCTGAACGATGCCCAGAACAGGGCCGTGAACGAAATCCTCGCTGCCAGCGACGTGGCGGTGGTGCATGGCCCGCCCGGCACGGGCAAAACGACGACGCTGGTGCAGGCCATCCGGCAGCTTTGCAAGACGGAGAACACGGTGCTGGTCTGTGCCCCCAGCAACAGCGCCGCCGACCTGCTCACCGAGCGCCTCAGCGACGAGGGCTTGCAGGTGCTGCGCCTCGGCAACCTCTCACGGGTGGAGGACAGCATCGTGCGGCATACGCTGGAGGCACAAATTGCGGCGCACCCCGAAAGCAAGAACATCAAAAAAGTGCGGATAGAGGCGGCGGAGACGAGGCGGCAGGCGCAGCGTTTCAAGCGGCGCTTCGGGCAGGCCGACCGGGACGAGCGCAACCACCTCTTCCGACAGGCGGGCGAACTCAGCGGCTGGGCCAACCGGCTGGAAGACCTGCTCACGGAGCAAATCCTCGATTCGGCGCAGGTCATCACTTGCACGCTCGTCGGCAGCACGCACAAGGCACTAGGCAGCCGCCATTTCCGCACAGTGGTGATTGACGAGGCGGCACAGGCACTGGAACCCGGCACCTGGATCCCCATCACCCGTGCCAACAAGGTCGTGCTGGCGGGCGACCCTTTTCAGTTGCCACCCACGGTGAAATCGGAGCAGGCCCGGCGGGGCGGCTTGTCCATAACGATGATTGAAAAATGTTTGCAACGCATCCCCCGCACGTCCCTGTTGACCGTGCAATACCGCATGAACCACCGCATCATGGAGTTCTCGAACCAGTGGTTTTACCAAGGCAAGCTGACTGCTGCTGAGGACGTTGCGGAGCACTCCCTCGACATCGAGGCGCACGCCCCTGTGCTGTTCATTGACACGGCGGGCACGGGTTTCGAGGAACGATTTAACGAAAAAACGCAGAGCCGCTTCAATCCCGAAGAGTTCCAATTGCTCTGCGAGCACCTGCTCCAACTCCTCGCCGCCCATGAGGGCAAGGAACTGCCGAGCATCGCCCTCATTTCGCCGTACAAGGAACAGGTGATGCACATGCAGGACACCGTCGCCGAGGACGCTGCCTTGAAAGATAAGGGGCTGGATATCAATACAATAGATGGCTTCCAAGGTCAGGAGCGAGACGTGGTCTACATCTCCCTCGTGCGCAGCAATCCCAAGTGCGAAATCGGCTTCCTCACCGACTACCGCCGCATGAACGTAGCCATGACTCGTGCCCGCAAGCTGCTGGTCATCGTAGGTGACAGCGGTACGGTGGGAGCAGATGCATTCTACAAAGCTTTATTGGAATATTGCGAGACGCATGGGGGGTACCAGACGGCGTGGGATTATATGATGTAGGCCGGAACCCCAGTTCCGGCGGCAACTAATTACACAGCGGAACTGGGGTTCCGCGCTACGGCGGCGGCATGAAATCCGGATGGCAATAGGTGTACGTCCATTCCCGCCAGTCTTTTACTAGACCAGCCTTTACCGGGTTGTTCAAAATATACCAAAGAATCCGCTCAAACTCCCCCGCTTTCTCCCTCACCAAATGGTCGTAGCTCTCGGCTTCCCAAAATCGGCCAGAAAGTCCCAGCATTTGATTGCATTTACGACCACTGAACTTCTTCATGTCCTGCATGACTTTCCAAAGGATGGGTGCCCCCGGCTTCAGCGTTAGCAGCAGGTGTACATGATTTGACATGATGCAACAAGCCCAAAGGGTAAAATACCGTTCTGCATAGTGGTGGTAGTTGTCGAGGTTAAACTTGGCGATGTCGGGATTTTTTAACCAATACGGCTCGTTGAGGTTGCTATCAAGGAAGACATCAAAGCGTTGGAAATGCCGCTTGGACTCGTCATATTGTTTTCGATGGAGGATGGCTTCTAGGGTTTGCTTCGTTTCTTGCGAAAGCTCCTGTGCAATGGCATTAAGTGGCGAAGTGTGGTCAACTTCAAGCTGTTGCAGGGCATTTTGATGTTCGATTTTAAGTCGTTCGATGACAGGCTTTGGGATAGAGCCATACAATCGGTCGGTGATAAAGAACGTACCTTCTGGGGGCTGCCAATGGGGCAGCTTTCTTTTGTAAAAGAAGTTTTCCATAGTAATTGCCTCGTACCCCGAAACCCCAGTTTCGGAGTGTTTTACCAGTTCTAATTGCCACCGGAACTGGGGTTCCGGGGTACGGTCACCGCCACCCCCACAAATGAATCCGCTGTCCCATAGTACAGCCCCCACCGTTTTTTGAAATAAACCAACCCCTCGGCGAAGGTTGTTCCAGCTTGGTACTGCCCGGTCTTTTCGTGCGGCAGGGTCGGTTGCAGGAAGAAGGGCTTGTCGGAGCGGCGGACGACGGTCTGGAGGTCGTTTTTGTCCAGCACCACTTGGCCGACGGAGTAGGTGCCACGGGGAAGGCTGGGGTCGGCGTTTTCATCGTTCAAATTCTTGCCGTTGTAAAGCAGCACGACGCCCTCCTTAGTCAGAATGGCAGGCGGGCCGCACTCGGTCAGGTGGCTGTCGAAGAAGCCGGGGCGGGGACGGATGACGGCCTTGAGTTCGCCTTTTTCATCCAACAACGGATGCCAGTCGTGCAGGTTCTCCGACCAGGCGAGGTTGACGAGGTGTTCGCCCCAGTACATCCAATACTTGCCGTTGATTTTTGCGATGACCTGTTTGCCCCGCTTGAACTCCGTGACGATGGAGCCAGACTTGCTCCAGGTATCCTTGAACTTACCGCCGTGCGCCACCTCGAAGGCCGGGCCTTTTTTCTCCCAAGTCAGCAAATCCCGTGAGAAAGCGATGGAAAGCCGTGGCACTTTCGTGTTCCAAGCGGTGTACGCTACCACGTACAGCCCATCTTCGGTGACGGCGAGGCGGGGGTCTTCGCAGCCGCCGGGCTGGTCGTACTCGGCTTGGTCGTCGTCGGCAGGGAACAGCACGGGCGTTGGGTGCTTGGTAAAATGGAGGCCGTCGGTGCTTTCGGCGAGGCCTAGGCGGCTGGTGCGGCCACCGATATGCGCAGCGGGATTGTCCTCGCTGCGGTAAAGCATGTACACCTTGCCATCTTTCACCACCGCGCCGGGGTTGAACACGTCTGCCCGCTGCCAACGCACGGGCTTCTTTTTCATCGGGCAATCAAAAACATAGCTGGAATCCGCCCGTAGGATGGGGTTTTCGGCAGGCTTGGTGAAGCTGGTCACGTCTATTTGCCGCGGAGCGGCGCAGGAGGCGGCAAGCAAGATGACGAAGAAGAAAAGGTTAGATTTCATGGGGGTAAATATAGAAAGTTGCAGTACAGGATGGCCCAATTTCCAAAAGCCGTTTTACCCCAAAGCCACATCCAACACCATCATCAAGCTGAAGCCCAGCAGTGTGGCAGTCGTGGCGGTATCGGTGTTGCCAGCCTGCTGCGATTCAGGTATCAGTTCCTCCACCACCACAAAAATCATGGCGCCTGCGGCAAACGACAGCGCGTAGGGCAACACCTCCTGCATGGATAGCACGGCCCATGCGCCAAGCACCCCGAAAATCGGCTCCACAGCTCCAGAAAGTTGGCCATACCAGAACGCCTTGCCCCTCGACACGCCCTCCCGGCGTAGCGGCACGGACACTGCCGTCCCTTCGGGAAAGTTTTGCAAGCCAATACCAATTGCCAAAGCGACCGCTGAACCTAATGTTGCCGCAGGCAACCCCTGCGCCACTGCTCCAAATGCCACGCCCACGGCCAAGCCTTCGGGGATGTTGTGCAGGGTGATGGCCAGCACCAGCAGGATGCTGCGCCGCCAGCTTGTCGAGATGCCCTCGGCCTGCTCCAACCCCGGGTGCAGGTGAGGCAGCACCTTGTCAATGGCCACCATGAAAAGCCCACCACCCAAGAACCCGGCCAGTGCTGGAAACCATTTTGGCAGGTTGCTCACTGATTCGCTCATCTCGATGGCGGGTGCCAACAATGACCAGAAGCTCGCTGCCAGCATCACGCCAGCGGCGAACCCCATCATGCTGTCCAATATTTTTTGGTTGAAATTTTTGAAAAGAAAAACCAAGCTTGCCCCAAGTGCCGTCACGCTCCAGGTAAAGAGGGTCGCCAACAATGCCTGTTGGATGGGATGCCAGCCAGAAATATAGGAAATCAGCCAATCCATCATTGCTTCATCGTTGCTTATTTAAGCGTAAAATAAGCAAGCATTTTTGGACAGGCGCTAAAAATGCCAATGCCACTTTCGACTTTAACAAAAGCGGCATTGGCACTATTTACAATTTGCTTAAAAGCTATGTAATTATCCTATCGGCAAAATCACCTTGCCCCGCGTCTCATTAATCACCTCCGCCATTGCCAGATAAATGGCCGATGCGCCACAGATGATACCCTCCCAGCCCGCAATGGTGCCGATGAGCGCCGAGCCCGTCCAATCGCGGATGGCCAGCAGGAAGAACAGAATCCAGAGGCTAAAGAAGATGAATTGCAGCACCTTGTTTTTGCCAAAAGTACCGATCCACATGAAGAAAGTGAACACGCCCCACAGGAACAGGTACCAGCCCATGTAGGCGACCTCGGTGGCAGCGCCCTTAGCCCAACCGAACTCTGGGAAGACCCACAGAGCCACCAGCGTTATCCAAAAGATTCCGTAAGAGGTGAAGGCGGTCATGCCAAAAGTGTTGCCCTTCTTGAATTCCAAGATGCCAGCGATGACCTGTGCGACGCCACCGTAGAACAGCCCCATCGCCAAAATCATGGCACTGACGGGGAAAAAACCTGCGTTGTGGATGTTGAGCAGGACAGTGGTCATGCCGAATCCCATGAGGCCCAGTGGGGCGGGGTTTGAAAGTTTTGCTTCCATGTTGTTTTGATGATTTTTAAGCTTGAATTATAGTTGGTCAACCGCTAATTCTGCCTTACGCCACGAATGGATTTTGCAGAAAAAGCAGTTGCAAATCGGGACGAAAGTTCAGCCTCGGACGGAGTGCCAGTGATGAGATTTATCACACCCCCCAGTGAAGTTCATCAACCGCAAAATGGGGGCGGTGACTGTCCTACCCTTCCCAAATCACCTTGCCCGCTTGGGCGTACCAGCCCTCCATTTGCGGAGCAAAAACCCGCTCCACTTCCTTGCGCCGTATCTTCATCGAGGGCGTCATTCGGTTATTTTCCACCGTCCAAGGCTCCCGAACCACCACCAATTTTTGCACCCGCTCGTAGGGCTTCAGCGTTGGGTTGATGGCGTCGAGGGAGGCTTGCAGTTGCTCCACAATGGCGGTTCTGTCAGCTCCCTTGGCCAGTTCGGAAAGCACCACGAGGCCCACGGGCTGCGGCAGCCACTCTCCGATGACGCAGATTTGCTCGATGAAACTATTCTCCGCAAAGCACATCTCAATTTGCGCTGGCGCAACATACTCGCCCTTGCTGGTCTTGTACATTTCCTTGACCCGCCCAGTTATTTTGAGGTAGCCGTCGGCGTCAAGTTCGCCCTTGTCGCCAGTATGCAGCCAGCCTTCGGCGTCAATGGTTTCGGCGGTCATGGCAGGCTCGTTGTAGTAGCCGAGCATGTTGCCGGGCGACTTGGTGCAGATTTCCCCGGTCTCGGCATCCACCTTCAACTGTGTGCCCGGGATGGCCTTGCCCACCTTGCCGTAGCGCACGTCGTTGCGCGGGGTGATGGTGGCGATGGCCGTTGTCTCCGTCATGCCGTAAGCTTCTTGGATGACGATGCCCAGCCGCTTGTACCATTCCAGCAAGCTGACTGGCATGGGTGCTGCCGCAACGAGGAAGACCTGAACGTTGTCGAGGCCGAGTGCCTTGCGGATTTTGCGGCGCACGAGGTTATTCACCACAGGTATTTTCAACAAAAAATCGAGCTTGTGCTGCGGCATCTTGGCCAGTACGCCTTGCTGGAACTTCATCCAAATCCTCGGCACGCCGCCGAAATGCGTGGGGTTGGCCGCCACGAGGTTCTTGGCAAACGTGTCCAACCGCTCCACGAAATAGACGGTGGCGCAGGTGGCCAGTGCCACGTTCACCAATACGCCCCGCTCGCTGATGTGGCAGAGGGGCAGGTAGGAAATCACCTGAACGTTGGGGATGTCGAGTCGCATGTGCTCCCGCGAATTGTAGAGCAGCGAAGCCATGTTGCGGTACGTGAGCATGACGCCCTTGGGGTTGCCCGTCGTGCCGGAGGTGTAGATGATGGTCAGCAGGGCATCTGGGCTGGGCACGGGCGATGCGGCAAGCGGCTCGTGGTTGGCTTGGATGTCGGCCCACTGCACGTGATCTGGGTCGGGGTTGTAGGTGGGAAAAGCGATGCAGGTAACGCCCGCTGGGATGCCCGGTTTCATCGCCGCCCAATCATCGAGCTTGCCAACCAGCAGTACTTTGCAGCCGCTGTGCGTCATCACGAGATTGATTTGCGAGGCGGTGAGCGTCGGGAAAAATGGTACGGATACATGCCCGGCCATCATAATGGCCAGGTCGCTGACGAACCACTCAGCGCAGTTTTTCGACACCAGCCCAATGTGGCTACTAGGCGGCATGCCCAGTGATTGCAGGTAATTGGCCAACCGTCGGGCCTGCTGTCCGACTTCATGCCAAGTGAAATCCCGGAAAGTATCGCCAAAAGGCTGGCGCAGGAAAACCTTGTCGGGGGTGGTCTTTTCCCAGTGGTAAAAATGCTCGATGAGGGTGGTTTCAGCTGTGAAGTTCATGTTCTGTTGAGTTTGTGGCTAAGGTAGCATGGGCAGGGGGATTTTACAAACTTGGGCCCCCTCGCTCCCCTGCTGACAAATACTCTCCTGTGCATGACAATTGTCAAGGGCCAAATCATTGCTTTTTCGACAGTACCAACTGAAGCTTGCAAGCGATAAAGATTCTTTCACTAAAACGCCACATCATGAAACTTCTAAGAAAAATTTCGCTCGCAGTGGCATTCTTGATTGTCACCCACGGCCTTCTGATGGCCCAGCTTTCATTGGGCGTGAGGGGTGGCGTCAACTTGGCTAAACAAAGCTCCAAAAGTGACAACTTCGAGGTAACTACCGATGCCATCACGGGGTTAACCGTGGCTGGTATCGTTGAACTTGGACTGACAAAAAGTATCGCCCTGCAAATGGAGGCAGCTTTCGTTCAAAAGGGCGGGGAAATTGAGGGCTTTAAGACAACGCTCAATCACTTTGATGTTCCTGTGCTGCTCAAGTACAAAGTCGGCAGTGGTTCTTTTGGGGCTTATTTGGCAGCAGGCCCCACCTTCGGCTATGCCTTGAGCGGTGAGTCCGATGGCGAAAAAATTGAAGACTGGGAGGGTTACAATCGATTTGAAATAGGTGCGAGTGCTGGCGGTGGCCTTGGCTTGAACCTCAGCTCAGGTACTGTATTCTTGGATGCTCGTTACCTTATCAGCATCATCAATTTGGTGGACGATGAAAATGAAGACTTTACTTCTAGAAACAAGGGTATTGGCTTGAGTATCGGCTACTTGCACCATTTGGGCGAATGATTTTTTGAGCCACAAATTGGCACAGAATATCATGAGCATCACGACGGTCGGGCAAGTGCATTGCCCGACCGTCGTTGCTTTGCCTACTGACCAAAGGCATGATTCTGACTGATATACATCATTTCAACCATGCCCTAAAAGGGGGTTATTTTGCAAAAGGATGGACAATTCCGCCCATTGGAACTTAAATCTTTACAAGATGAAAACGCTGAATGTTCTTTCCCTCAGAACGCCACGAGCGATGTCAATTTGGCTGACCATTGCGTGGGCTGTGGCGCTACTTGTGCTTTTTCTTTTGGTGGCCGGATGCGAAAAAGACGATGAAAAATGTGGCGCATACATCACGGACGATACGGGTAGGTTGGTCGTTAAAAAAGAAGATATTGCAAGTGAGGCTGGTAATTTTTTCTTTGTTACCCGTTCTGTCAACATGGATGTTACGACGGTGGAATTTACCAGAGATTCTAAGAACAATATTTGCGATGAGGAGAATATCTACAGTGAAGCATCCGCTTGGGTTTATACCACGGAATGGCCGATTTCAGGTTTTAACGTATCAGGTTACCTTGGAACCGATAATGGCTTTGCTCCGTACACCTTCATAAAATCTGGCGCTGGTGCCAACACCTATCACTATTTGGGTTCGCACGACTGGTACGACCTTCAAGACGGCGTCAAAGATTACATCTCATATTTAAGTTTGGAATTCCCGTACAAAGGAAGCGAAGAAGCGGATATTAACTACTTGGTGGACTCGCTGAAACTCCAGATTCAGTTTAAGGCCATGTACAACAAGCTCAAATAAAACATATTAGAAGTGGAGTGGCCCCTGCCTGCGCTTTGCAGGCGGGGGCTTTTGCACGGGAGAAGGTCACCACCTCCCTTCTTTTCTTAGTTCGGACAGCGTCCAAATCCCTGATGCCGCATCTATTACGCCGAAAATAATCAATGGAGCAACTGTCCAACCGAGCAGCACGAAAGCAATCAAAAAGAACAGCACCGCGATTCGATTGTACGCCATGAACTTGTACAACCCGTGCAATTGCAGCTTGGCAGCATTGAAGTACAAAACACCCAGCATCAGTATCAACATGCCCACAATCCGTATCCAGACCTCTTCCGTTGGCGGTATCCCAAAGGGCTGTAAAAGTAGATTGGGAACCACTACCAGCGCTGCACCTAAAATGAAGAGGTAAAACGAGAAGTAGTAGATTGTCTTTGCACTGTTCGACATGGCAGGTTAGTTTTAAAGAAAAAGTTATCGCATCAACAGCACATCCCCCTTCAGCAGTTGGGTACTTCCATCCACAAACTCAACAATGGCAAAGTAGGCAAAAACCGCCGTGTCCATCCGTTTTCCACGGTAGGTGCCGTCCCAGCCATAAGTGGGGTCATTGGGCGGCAGGTTGAAGTAAGTGAAGACTGGCTCACCCCAGCGGTCGAAGATTTGGAACGCTTGGATTTTGACAACCTGTGGGCCGCTAAAAATCATGAAAACGTCGTTGATGCCATCGAAGTCCGGCGAGAAGGCATTGGGGACATAAACATGAAAATCCTTCTTCACCACCACCGTCAGCTCATCGCTGGCTGTGCAGCCCAAGCCATCCACGACCGTAACGGAATAGTTGCTGGTGGCAATGGGCGTTACCGTAACATTCGGGCAATCCGAGCAGTCGAGGCCGCCCCAGTAAATCGAATCCAGCAACGAAAATGGCAGGTTGGCAATGGCTTGGAGCAGCATGGAGTCACCATACTGAATTACCACATCTTGCCCCAAAGAAACCGTGGGCTGGGTGAACGAATTGATGAAAGCGTAGGACGACGCAATGCAACCATTGGCATCTTCCACTTCCACCAGATAGTTTCCCGAGGCTAGCCCCTCAAACAGTGGCTCGGACTGCCAGCCATTTCCGTTTAGCGCATACCGATAAGGTCCGCTCCCGCCTACCACTTGGGTGACGGCGATGGCTCCCACCCCACTGGTGAAGCAATCTGGGTTGGCCAACGACAAGCTGAAACTCAGGCTGTCCGGGCTGGTCAGCAAGATGGAGTCAACTGCCACACAGCCCACCACATCGTTCACTGTAACAGCATACCAGCCCTCGCTCAAGCCAGTGGCCTGCTCGGTTTGACTGCCGTTTAACCAGTTGTAGGTGTATGGCGGAAGCCCTCCGCTCAAATTTGACACGGCTGCCGAACCATCGGTAGCACCGTAACAAGAAATGCCGTAACCATTGAAATCGGAGCCGACCTGAACATCTATCAGCAAGGGGCTGGGTTGGAAAACGACAGCGCTCAACGAAGTCGTCAGGCCATTTGGGTCAATTATTTCAAAGGTATATGCCCCCGGCGGCAGACCACTGACCTGCTGCGGCGTGCCTGTCTGGCCAAAAACCCCAGACCCTGTTTCTCCGCCTTGGTTCGTCCAAGTGTAACTCAACGGCGGCTGGCCGTTGAAGAAAGTCAGCCACAGGCTGCCCACCGTTTCTTGGCATCCGATGGTATCACCGAGAATGATTGCGTTCAACTGGCAGGCAGAAGCTGGCAACAGGCTGGTTTGTTCAAGCACAAGGCTGTCGCAGCCGTATTGGTTGCTGAGCAGCGTGACGACAAGCCCCGTATCGGCTGAAAAGCAGCTGGTGAAAAACAGCCAAGTCGTGTCAACGGGCAATTGCGCGGTATTCGTGACAACGAGGCTGTCGCAGCCATAGCTGTTGGTCAACACAACCTGCGTGGTGCCTACTTGGCTAGGGTCGCAACTGGAGGCTTGTAGCACCGTCGTGTCGGAGGGCAACAAAGTAGTGGTCGTGACCACGAGGCTGTCGCAGCCCGCCATATTTTGCAGATAAACCTCCACCGTTCCGACTTGGCTGGGGTCGCAGCTTTCAACAAAAAACTGTGTGGTGTCTGAGGGGAAATAAACAGTCGTGGTGATGACCAAGCTGTCGCAGCCGAACTGGTTGGCCAGTAATTCCTGGCTTTGCCCGGCCTGACTCACATCGCAGGTCATGGCTTGCAAATAGGTGGTATCTGTTGGCAACAATATCGTCGTCGTGGTCACGATGCTGTCGCAACCATCCGTGCTCATCAACACCAGCACGGCCACACCCGCTGCGGTCGGGTCACAGGTAGTTTCGTTGATGAAAGTGGAATCAGCCAGTGCATAGTTGGTGGTGATTACCAAGAGGCTGTCGCAGCCGAACTGGTTTGCCAACAGCACTTCTTGCGTACCTGCTTGGCTTGGGTCGCAACTGGTTTCGGTCAAAAAAGTCGTGTCGGACGGCAGCAGGCTGGTCGTGGTAATCACGACACTGTCGCAGCCAAAGCTATTTGCCAAAACCGCTTCAAAAACACCCACTTGGGTCGGGTTGCAGCTCGTCGAAAACAGCAGCGTGGTATCTGCTGGAATAAAGGTCGTGGTGGTGATGACCAAGCTATCGCAACCAACTTGATTGGTCAGCAACTGCTCGCTTTGGCCAGCCGAATTGCTGTTGCAGGTATTTGCCGTGAGGTAGGTGGTATCTGAAAGTAACAGGTTGACCGTGGTAATCACGAGGCTGTCGCAGCCATCGGTTCCAGTGAACAAATTTTCCGACACACCTACCATCTGCGGATCACAGGTAGTGCCCACCAATAAGGTGCTGTCAACCAGGGAATATGTGATGGTCGTTATCACCAAGCTGTCGCAGCCAACGCTGTTGACCAGCAACACTTGCGTGACACCTGCATTGGCTGGGTTGCAGCTTTGGTCAAACACATAAACCGTATCGGAAGCCAGCAGGAAAGTCGTGGTCGTCACCACGCTGTCGCAGCCGAATTGGTTGGTCAAGTTCTGCACAACAACCCCGGTATCTTGGGGAAAGCAACTGTAATCCGTGAAGGATAAGCCATCCGCAGGCAGGAGCGTCACGGTCTCCGTCACCACACTGTCGCAGCCGAACTGATTCGTGAAGGTCTGGACAAAGGTGCCTACATCCTGTGGGTCGCAACTTTCGCTGAACAGGAAAACGGAATCCGACTCGCTGAGGCTGATGGTTGTGGTCACGAGGCTGTCGCAGCCGTATTGGTTGGTGAGCAGCTGCACGAACACCCCGGTATCTTGCGGGTTGCAGCTCGCCTGGAACACCTCCACCGTATCCGCCGGGTTTTCCGTAACGTCCTGTGAAGCCGTCCCAGTGCAGCCGTTCGTGCTTGAGACGGTCACAATATATGTGCCCGCCATGTGCGCAGCGATGGCTTCTGTGTTCGCTCCAGTTGACCACAAATAGGAATTAAAGCCCGGCCCGGCATCCAGTGCGATGGGCGTTCCTGAGCAGATATTGGTCGGCCCAATGATGATGGGAAATGGGTTGGCCAAGGGCTCCACAATCGTAAAATCGAAACCAGTACAGCCGAAACTGTTGGTGACGGTCACGAAGTAGCTTCCGAACTGGGTAACGTCAATGGTTTGGGTAAAAGCCCCGGTTGACCACTGGTACATCGAGAAGCCCGGCCCGGCATCCAGCGTGATGGTATCGTTGAAAAAGCAAACACCTGTCGGCCCGGTGATGCTCGGCATCGGCAGGGGATTTTCGGTGAGGGTCGTACTGACCGTGCCCGAACATCCAGCGGCTGTGGTCACGGTAACAGTGTAGGTTCCGGGGGCATTGACAAAGATGGGCGAACCCGTGCTGCCGTTCGACCACAAATAGGAGGAATATCCACCGTCAACAGCCAGTTCAACGGTCTCTCCGTCGCAAAATTCCGTGGGCCCAGAGATGGTGGGCTGCGGGTCTGGATTGGCCGCCGCAATGAAATAGGAGGCCGACTGCGAGCAGCCATTGGCATCGGTGATGGTAACGGTGTAAGTCCCCGGCAACAGCCCGCTGACGCTTGAAGTGGTGGCACCGTTCGACCAGAGGTAGGTCGGGGTAGCCGCACAGGTGGTGCTTAGGCTGACGGAGCCGTCCGCTGTGTTTCCGCAGCTGGCGTTTTGAGCGCTGCCGCTGAACTCAAAAGCCCCGGCGCAGCAAGCCGACATGCCCCCGCAATTGATGGTGATTGGGCAATTGATTTCCGGCATATTGACGAAGGTCGGGTTGGCCGTCGAGCCGTACACCAGCGAAAATGCGTTGATTCCACTGTTGATATTGGGGTTGATGGTAAAGGTATTCCCGCAGGTAATGCCGCCGATGATGCCACCGTCCGTGCAGCAGGGAGCCCAGTTGAAATTGCCAGTGAAGGTGGGTGCAGCACCCGACAACTCTCCGGCATCATCCGAAAAGTCAACAAAAGAGCCACTGGGCATACAGTCAAACGTGATGGTTCCGTTGCCGCCGCTGCCGTCGTTGGCTTCGTCAAGGATGATGATGAGGCTGGTGTTGCCGGTGGTTATGTCATCGTACAGCATGATCAGCATCGTCTCCGACATCTCCAGTCCTGTATTGGCAGAAGCGCCTATGGGATTGCCGTACGCATAAAAAGTGGAGGCAGAAGTGCTTCCATTAAAAGCGGGCAAGGGCGATGTAAAACTGCCCTGGGTAACGGTACAATTACAAGGCGGCGGGGAAACAGGTTGAATCGCAACCTTCTCAACGGGCGCTGACATCTCCCCCGAAAAAGGAAAAAACAAAAAAGGAAGTAGTGCCCAAAATAGCGCAACAGGCTTGTACATAGTGGCTGAGCTTTTTAAATTCGTCGCCCTAGGTGTTTACAGTCATAAAAAGTTGGTCATCGTAAAGATAGAAATAGTTTTTACCCTCCAACAAATCTTTGAACCAATAACCGCTTTGGTGAACCTTCACGGATACCTGTAGTTTTATGGCACCAAACATTGATTTCAACTTTAGAATCAACGCTTGAGGATGTTATTTTGCAAAAAAAATACTGCCGATGAAAGACCTCAGCTACATGCGTGACGAATTCGAAATGGCCGGACTGCGCCGCAACGACCTCGACCCCGACCCCACCAAGCAGTTCGAACGCTGGTTCGAGGATGTGCAGCGGGCGGGCTACCGGATGCCCAATGCCGTCACCCTCGCCACCGTCAGTGCGGACGGGCAGCCCTCCATGCGCATGGTACTGCTGAAGCAGTTCGATGGGCATGGCTTCGTGTTTTACACCAACTACGAAAGCCGCAAGGCGCAGGAAATGGCGCACAATCCAAAGGTGGCGCTGCACTTCCCGTGGCACGACCTGGAGCGGCAGGTCATCATCACGGGCACGGTGGAGAAAGTGAGCGCAGCCGAGTCCATCAAGTACTTCCTGACGCGGCCACAGGGCAGCCAGATCGGCGCATGGGTGTCCAACCAGAGCAGCGTTATCTCCTCGAAACAGGCACTGATGATGAAATGGGAAGAGATGAAGCGGAAGTTCGGCGAGGGCGAGGTGCCGCTGCCGTCGTTTTGGGGCGGATTCCGAGTGGTGCCCAACACTTTCGAGTTCTGGCAAGGCCAAAAAAGCAGGCTGCACGACCGCTTCCGCTACACGGCAGACGGGGCAGGCGGCTGGACGATTGAGCGGCTGGCTCCGTAATTGCTATCTCCCCAAGCTCGTCCCACAAAACTTGCAAAACACTGCATCGGCCTCGTGGCCTTCCTTGCCGCAGTTTCGGCAGTGCTGGGCACTGTTCTGTTTTTGCAGTTGCACCAACGAGGAGGTCACGATACCCGTTGGCACGGCAATCACGGCATAGCCCGTTATCATAATCAGGGAAGCGAAGAACTTGCCCGCCCCAGTCACCGGGCTGATGTCGCCGTAGCCCACCGTGGTGATGGTGACGATGGCCCAATAGATGGAAGTGGGAATGCTGCTAAAGTCAGGGTTGGCGTGGTGCTCCACCACGTACATGATGGAACCAAAGATGCAGACCATCAGCAGCACGAAGAACATGAAAACAAAGATTTTCTCCCGGCTCTGCCGAAGCGCCAGCATCAACTGGTTGCCCTGGTTGAGGAAAATATCCATCTTGAAGATGCGGAACAGCCGCATCAGTCGCAGGGAACGCACCACCATCAGTGAGCGGGCACCGGGGAACAAAATGTCGAGGTAGGCAGGCAATATCGAGGCAATGTCAATGACGCCGTAAAAGCTGGTGGCGTACTTCATCGGCTTGTACACGCAGTAGAGTCGCACCAGATATTCGATGGTGAAAAAGATGGTGACCACCCAGTCCAGCACATGAAAAGTGTTGCTCCACTTGGCTTGGAGCGAGGGCACCGTTTCCAGCATGAGCAACACGATGCTGCCGAAAATCATGACCAGCAGCACCACGTCAAAGAGCTTGCCCTCCGGCGTATCCGACTCAAACACGATTTGGTGAATCCGCTCCCGGAGCGCGCTGAAGTTCGCTGGCTTTTCGCCCCTTTTCTGTGTATCGAAATTGATGATTTTCATCTGTTAGCTCATTTATCCGAACCCCAAAACTACACCAGTATTCCTAACCAGCTCAATGACGATTCGGCAAGTTCATGAATCCGAACACCGTAGCCCAACCAAATCATCGTAAATTTATCCGCCTTTAGCCTACCCATCCTACTTCAACAGGCAGGCGGAAGGTTTGCAATTGCGTGCCCATGCTCAATTCTGTCAAAACAGCCTACCTCACCATTGACGACGGCCCCTCACTGCACCGCCCCGAAAAACTGTCGGTGCTGCGAGCGCTGGGCATCCCCGCCGTGTTCTTCTCGGAGGGCAAATGGCTGGAAACCCGCCCAGAGTTGGCCTTACAGACCATTCAAGCGGGCTTTGTGTTGGGCAACCACGCCTTCGGCCACCCACAGTTTTCAAGCCTGTCCCTCGCTGACTGTTGCCGGGAAATCGCCCGCACCGACGAACTCATCCATGCGCTGTACTGCAAGGCAGGGCAGCCGCAACATCCCCGTTTTTTCCGCTTCCCCTACGGCGACAAGGGCGACGGACGCCAGGGCCGGGTTTTTCATTTTTGGAGAAAACCGAACTTGGAACGCCACCGCCACTTGCAGGATTTTCTGAAAGAATTGGGCTACACGCAGCCGGGATTCGCCGATGTCACGCACCCGTTTTACCAGAAGGCGGGCCTATCGGCAGACGTGGATTGGCACTGGACTTTTGATGTGATGGAATGGGCTGTTTCGCAGCAAAAACCACCGCAAGGGCTGCGCTTGCTCGAAGATTTGTTGAGGCGCCTGCACGGCCATCACCCCGCCGATACCCGTGGGCCGCTGTTCTGGCAACGCAGGTGGCTGGGCAATCCCCATTCGGCGGAAATTATCTTGATGCACGACCACGAGGCCACGGGGCACTTGTTCCGGGCATTGCTGGAAGCGATGCAGCGGCTACCGCTTCGGTTCATGCCAATGCCGGGCGCAGGCCAATTACCTTCCTGATTTCCACGGCCCAAGTGGCCACCGAGCTGACGGAACGCAGGTAGTGCAGGTACTCCTGCGAGAGGGCTTCCGGCTGCAAGTACCAATCCACATGCCGCAGGGTATAAGGCCGGGCAGTGCGCAGCGCCGGAGCCAATGCCTCCACATCGGAGCCTCGGCGGTAAATGGCAAAAGTGGTGTCCACGGCAGCCACGTACACCTCCCCGTTCAGTTGCTGGGCAGTGGGCGACCAAAACTGCAACTCGTGCCGCCGCACTTTTTCCCGCAGGGCATTGTCGGGCAGGTCGTTGATTTCGAGGGAAAGGCCGACGTGGTTGAAGGCTGGGTAGCGGTCAAGCAAGTTGGAGAGATGGTTGACCACGTCGTCGGGGGTACTGGAATACGGCAGCAGGTCGGGGTCGGTGACGATGAACTTGTCGAAGCCCCGCAGCAGCTTGGCCACAGCGGCAATGCCCTTTCGCCAGGCATTGAAGCCCAAAAGTACCACCTGCACATTGGGCAAGTCTAGGCTGGCGTAGTAGTCGAGCAGCGGCGGGTAGTCGGAACCATTGTCAACAATGATGATGGCTACGCCCCCCTTCAGCGAGCGCAGCCACTCCACTTGGGCTTGCAGCGGCTCCAGCCGATTGAAGTTGTTGATGAGGATGGGTATGGTGCTGCATGGCAATTTCTCCCTGTCCAATTGAATGGGGTGCAAGCACAAATGCAGTTGCCACAGCAGGTTTCGGCGAAGGTTGAAATAACGGTTAACGGCTCCTTGGCACTTGTTGCGCAGCCATGAGTTCCGCTTTTCGGTGCTATAATCAACGATTATTTCGTGCATTTGCGAGCATTTGGATTAAAATAGGGAAACTCAGCCACCACTGGCCACCACCGCCAATTTCTGCTTCAAGTTTAAAAAGTATTGCTCAAAGGTTTGGTACGATATGGCAGCCAGCAGGATGGTAAAAATCATAGAAAAACCGTAGAGCGACACATTGGCCGCCAAGCCAAATGGCTGCCCTTCGCCGAACCACGTCCAAGTCAGGTTCATCGCCAACCGGATGCACAGGAAATGGTACATGTACAGGCCGTAGGAGATGTTGCCGAGGTAGCGCAGCACGGGGTTTTCGAGTCGAAGGAGGGTGCTGGGGTTCGTGGCCACGTTGAGGATGACGCATGCAAACAGCACGGCGTAAACCTCATGGGTGATAAGGCCAAACTCCGTGCCCAACACCGTCAGTACGGCAAGTGAGCCGTATAGCAGCACTTGAAACCATCGTTGGTAAACCCAATTTAGCAGGCGCTCGGCCCGCACGTCGTACAGGTAGGCCGCCACCCCGCCCACGGCCATGCAGTCCATGCGGGTAAGGAACAAGAAACTTGACGCCACCTCCCACGGCCTGCCGGCCAATTGTCCGGCACCGACCAGCAGGGCAATGCCCTTCGCCAACACGAGGTAACTGCCAATCACCGCCAGCATCACGACCAAGTGGTTTTTGAAAAACTTCATCAGCAAGGGCCAGAACAGGTAGAACTGCTCTTCCACGCCAATGGACCAGGTCGGCGATACATACGGGATGGGGTAAATGCTGGCCGCCGCCAAGTTGGAGAAGAAGGTCAGGTACAGCAGGGCTTTGGGCCAAAAATGGTCGTGCAGCTTCTCCGACCAGACCGGGATGAACAGGCTCTCGAATTGCGGCAGCAAAAACAACCCTGACAACACGATGAGGTAGTACAACGGGAAGATGCGGAACACCCGTCGCAGGTAAAACTTTTTGAGGGAAATGCCGCCCGTCAGCTTGCGCTCTGCCAGCAGCAGGTAGGTGATGAGGAACCCACTGAGCACGAAGAAAAAAGTCACTGCCAAGTCGCCCAAAAGGGTGTAGATGCGCAGCGGCCCTTCCCCACCCGACCGGACCTGGAAAAGGCCCTTCATCTCTTCCGCATGACTGACCACCACCAGCGTGGCGGCGATGAAACGCAGCCCGTTCAGTCCAGGAAAGTATATTTTGTGGGTTGGTTCCATTGTGGGAAACGGCAAAAAAGCCGATGCTAAGAAATGTGTGCTAACAAGTTGTTCTTTTTGGGCCGCCTCCGGCGGCCCAAAAAGAACAACGGGTGTGATTATCGGCGGCTTTGACGCCGATAATCACACCTTATTTTGCTACGTTACTAAGTGGAAATGCAGAATTCATGCCGTAGAAGCGGCGAGCGCCGCACGGGGCGAGCCAGTCAACCATTACCCTTTCTTGTACCCCTCAAAATCCGCAGTCAGTTCATCCAAATATCCTTTAAACTCCACCACGGTCTCGTCTTCTGGTGGGAACGAAGCCAGCCGCAGCGCCAAATCCGCCAGCAGCGCCATCCCGGCGGTGTAGTGCCGCTCATCTTGGGTACTTTCCAGCAGGGTGTGGTGAGCGATGGCGAGGTTGAGTACCGTTTCGCAAACATCCAACCCATACAAGTCGGGGTTCCCTTCTGCCAGCTTCCGCCGGATGCCCAACAATTCCTGTAGGATGGTTTCCGCTTCGGCGAAGGATTCATTGCCTTGCAGCAGCGTCGCCAAGCTATTCAGGCTCTCGGCCACATCCGGTAGGAAGGCGTCGGGGTTCTTTTCTGCCAGCTTCCGCCGGATGTCCAGCCCTTCCCGGAACGCCGCTTCTGCCTCGGGGTAGGCTTCTTTGTCGGAGAACATGTTTCCCAAATTGTTCAGGGTCGTTGCCAAGTCGGGCAGAAAGGCTTCGGGGTGTGCATCCACAAGTGCTCTCAAATTTTTCAAGGCTTCTTGATATGCCGTCTCCGCTGCTGGGTAGTCTTGGGTTTCAGAAAGCAAGTTGCCCAGATTAATTAGGCTTGTGGTCATCTCTGGCAGGAAGGCGTCGGGGTTCTTGGCCACCAGTTTTCGCCGGATTCCCAATGCTTCCCGGCAGTTAGCTTCCGCCTCGGCGTAGCGCTCGGTAGCCCTGTACAAGGAGCTGATGTTGTTCAACGCCGATGCAAGGTCGGGTAAGTAAGCGTCAGGGTTTTTTGCTGCCAATTTTTTCCGGATTTCCAGCACTTCTGCATAAAGGGGTTCCGCCTTGGCATAATCATATTTTTCCCAGAACAACTGCGCCATATTGTTCAAAGTAGTGGCCAAGTCGTCTGAAAAGGCATCAGGGTTTTTCTCCACAAAATTCCTGCGTATGCCAATAGCTTCTTGTAAGACGGGTTCTGCCCCAACAAAGTCTTGGGTCTGCACCAGCAAGATTCCCAAGTTGGTCAGCGTATCCGCCAGTTCGTCCAAATAGGCGACGGGGTTCTTGACCACCAGTTTTCGCCGGATTTCCAGTGCCTCCCGGAAGGTGGTTTCCGCTTCCGAAAAATTTTGGACGTCTGACAACAAGCCCCCTAAGTTGTTCAACGTGTTGGCCAACAACGGCAGGATGTCATCTGGGTGTTGCGCAGCCAATTTCCGCCGGATGTCCAGCGATTCCCGATAGGCTTTTTCTGCCTCAACATAATCCTTGTTTTCAATCAACAAGATTCCCAGATTGTTCAACGTAATAGCGATATCGGGCAGCATCTTATCTGGGAATTTCTCCGCCAGCTTCCGTTGGGTGCCGAGCGCCTCCCGATAAACCTTCTCCGCTTCGACATAAGACTTGTTTAGGTTCAGCAGTGACCCTAAACTGCTAAGGGTTCCCGCTACTTCGGGCAACCAAATATCGGGGGTTTCCGCTGCCAGCAACTTGAATATTTCCAGCGCTTCCCGGAAGGCATACTCCGCTTCCCCAAAGGAATTTATATCAGTAAACAGATTGCCCAAGCTGTTTTGGATAGCAGCGATGTCCTCGTCCACATCGGCCATTTCCAGCGCTTTCTTGTACAGCGCAATGGCTGGTTGAAAATCGTTTTGGTCAACCAAGAAACTGGCGTACTCCGTCACGTTGCGCAACGTCTCCTTGGCCCGCAGCGATTTGTCGAAATACGAAACAGCCAAGCTGGCCCAGCCTGGCAAGTCGTACTGTGTCGCCATACTTTGGGCTTTCGCAAGCCACTCGTCGGCATCGTACTGCATCGCCGTGATTTGGGCTTTCACCAGCCACTCGTCGGCGTTGTTATGCAACTGCTCGTCGAGGGCCTTCAGCTCCTGCTCCTTGCGCTGCTTGGCGTCCAGCAGCTTTTCTTGGTCGCTGCCGAGCACCTCGGCGTCCAAGATGGCGCTCGCTTCCCGCAGCCGGCCATTGTCAAAATGTTCCTTGGCCGCTTTTAGTCGTTCGGTGTTGATGGTGATTTTGTCAAAAGTCGCCGCCAGCCGAAGCACACCGTCACGGAAGTCCCGCTCCTGTTTGCGGGCCGCCTCCAGCTTCTCAGTGTACGACTGCCGCTTCTCCACGTTCGTCTCCGGGATGACGGACAGCATCTCCTCCAGTTCAGCGATGCGGTCGGTGATTTCCTTGTACTCCGCCGACCTGCCCGTAATCTGCGTGATGTTGACGTTGCCCTGCACCGACACGCCTTGCAGCACGACCGTGTTCAGGTTGTGGGAACCAACGTTGCTTGCCGTTGAAGATGCGTCGCTCATGGGTCAAGACATGTTGATGGTGAAATCGCCGCCGCCCGTGTTGATGTCTTTCTCTTGCAGCACGACCGTGTTCTTGTTTTGGTCGCCAATGGTGCTGGTATTGCCAGCCGGTGGCGTGGCCGCTGCCGAAGTGCCAGCGACGACCGCATGGGCCTTCAGCCTGCCCTCGTCCGTCAGTTGGTCAACGATGGAGAGCAAAGCAACTTCCACTTGGGCCAGCTCCCGCTGCACCTCGTCCGGGTGGGCGGTTTTGAGCATCTTGGCCCGCTCGGCCTGTTCGAGCCGTGACGACAGCATCGTCACATGGTTCATCAGTTCGTTGTCAGCAAGGGCCTTTGCGGATTCCAGCAGCGCTTGGATGGCTTGCCTTGCATTGCCCTCTGAAACCAGGGTCTTGAGTTCGTCTTTTGTCGGCATACGTCGAAAGGTTGGTGAGGGCGTAAATATACAAGTGTTTTGGAGCGGCTGGCGAGTATTTGTCGGAATCACGGATGAAGCTGCTGATTGACGGATTCCACGGACACCGACACACTCAGCTA
>CAYTZS010000024.1:0-6098 GCA_964442355.1 uncultured Saprospiraceae bacterium
TAGTCGTAGTGCGCCCGGGTGCTATCCGGATCAAGTTGAAGTGCCTCCAGGTAGGATTCTAGGGCTTGTATCAGGTTCTTCCGCAAATCGGTAGCAGAAAGCGGAAACCCCTACGGCATCTGCCCACAAAGGATTACTGCTTTTGGTGAAGGTACAGGTGGTTATATCTCACTTGCAACCTCCACCCTGGACCAATACCTGGACATCGTCATCCCAAAGTTCATCGGGCCTGACATCAGCGGTGATGGCATTCCAGATCCTTTCGTAATTGAGCCAATCAACGGTGACCTCAATGGTGAGACCATCACTGGCTTGAATCCACTGAACGGTGACACACTGGCTATCCCGAACAACCCTGGTTATAGCTCTGAGGTTAACCTCTGTGTGAACATGGGTGGGGCACTCGGTGACACCTCTTGGCTGGATGCAGGCGATCCGCCATTCATTTCTTATCACGTGCCTAACGACCCGAACGCGCCTTATGTGTCAGGCATCCTTATCGTGCCAACTACTGGTGACCAAATCGTTGATGTACAGGGTTCTTATCTGGTTACTAAATTGGCCAACCAGTACGGCAACAACCAAGTATTCGTTGATGCCAATATCCAAGATGAGTTCACAACTGCCGCAAATGCTTGGAATGATGGCTACGAGGGCCTTTTCCCTTTCAATCGCCCAACTTGGACGAACCCACTTAACGGCCAGCCAGCTTACGAAGGCTCTCCTTGGTCTTGGTGGGATGCAGCTTACTGGTCACAGGTGCCACACCCAAGCTGTCCTGCAGGTTTGCCATTGTCAGTTTGCAATTTCCACGTACTCAACTGGATCGGTCAGCAGGACATGAGCGCACAGAAAGGTCGCATTTATGCCGATTCCATCATTGGTTACTTTGCGCCACGGGCATTCGTTGCCCTTGACCTTGGCAACACAGCCTGTGTATCTGGTGTAAACGATGAGGCAACTGAAGCACAAATCAACCTTACTGTATTCCCCAACCCTGCAAATGCAGAGGTAAACTTCATCAGCGAGTCCAAGGAGAAGATTCTTGGCTTCCAACTCTACGACCTCTCTGGCAAGTTGCTGAAGAACATTGACAACGTTGATGGTAATATGTACACCCTGAAGCGTGACCAACTGCCCGATGGCATCTACGTTGCCAAGCTCAGGTTCAACGATGGCTTGTTGACTAGGAAGATAGTGTTCAACTAATCAATCGTTCGATTGGTATTGAATACTTAAAATAAAACGGAGGTCGAAGCTAAGCTCGACCTCCGTTCTTTTTTGATTGAAAACAAAAAAAGGGGCGGAATCCCATTCCGCCCCTTTTTTTGAAGTTAAAATATTTTAGTTGGAACTAATCTCCTGATGATTGGAAGTCTCAATGATTTGCCTTGCCAATTCAAGAATTCTTGTGTCTTCAATGTGAACGATGCCACCGTCTGGGCCTGGTTCAACCTGTATTCCCGCAATGCCGCCCTCGTCGTACTTCTGAGCCCCGAAATAATTGCGAACGGTTTGTTCGTCAACGTTCAGTTCTGTGGCAATGCGGGCGATACTGCCTGTTGGCAGTGCATGCTTGATGTCTCTCAACTCTTTGAAAGTCAGGTTCATAATAAAAGGTTTTAACGTTAGCGTCCAGGTGACTGTCAGCGGGGTGGAGGAGGCCGTTCTTTGCAAGGAATTCAAAGTGTGCGAGGTTGTGCAATGCACTGCCGCGTAACCGCCACGGATACCCAAATGGACGTACTTAGTTGAAAGTGAATCGGTAAGTAAAGAACTTATCGGCAGTTGAGAATCTGGGATTTCGCCCCCTTCATTCCACAACTGTTTGATACGGGAAAGGTAGTCTTTTTTGCAAAAAATACAAACCCGAACTTTATGTTTTTTTAACTTTCGGTAAATATTTTTTGCGCATTTGCCCCGCTATTTATTCATCGGCGTCGCTGTCGAGGAAAGCCCTTGTAACGGAATCCTTGTATAGCGCATCCAATAGCTCCTGCACCAATTGTACGTTGTCTTGTAAGCTATGTGGGTTGTGTATGTTGAGCTTGGTGTCCGAAAACCCATGAGTGTTTATCGCTCGCCTTGGCTTTGGGCCTTGGTAAAAACTTTGGCGGTGGATGTCGTCGGGTGTCTTTGCCCTGTTCAACGAAACATTGACCAAGCAATATACCTCGCTACCAGCAGGCTCACTTTGTGCAAATTTCCAAAGTCCTTTTTCTTCTTTTAGGTAGAGCCATGCCCCAATTCCTGCGATTTCCAATTCCAATCCCCAAAGCGAATCGCCGGGCTGGCTCGGATGAAATGCTAGTCGAGTTGGGTTGAAATCGGGAGTCGGAACATACAAATAGCTGGTTCCTTTCTTTTTTTGCTTGCCCCCCTCCGCTTTTTCTTCTTTTGCCTCCTCGAAGTAACCATCTCGGTACCAAACGGATTCCACCGATTTTACCTCAAAATGTTTTGCTTTGAATATCCCAAGGTAAAACTCGAGCACTTGCTCCAATCGAGCGCCGTAAATGCCGATATGACAACTATCCCTTTTGGGATAAATCAACCCATTCAGCTGTTCTTGCAGTTTGAAAAACGCAGCTTCCCAATCTTCGAGTCGTTGCCCAAAATCGGTCTGAAACATGCCTTGTCCCATGCACGCCAATGCGATTTCAACCTCTAAGTCTTGTATTTTATCGAAAATGTCTCTGGCAAAATCTTGACCGGCCAACATGGCAGCATGGCGTTTCGCTTGTTCGCCAATTTTCCAAAAAGCTTCGCCCTGTTTTGTTTTATCGCTTTCAAGCAGGTCAATCTCGCTCTGGAAGCGCAGGTACAGGGGGCTTTCGAGCAACAGCATGATTTTGCGCCGCTGGTGCGAGGTTTTTTCAGCGAGCGTTAGCATGTCCCACTGCTCCATCAGCAAGTCGAAGCCGAGCGGGTCGGATTCCACCTGCACACCAATTTTGTCGCCGACTATGGCCACCTGCACGCTCAACCGCTCATCAAAAGCATAGCCGTTCAGCGCCTCTGCCAGCGGAACAGCCAACCGCTCCCGGATGGCTCGTTGCAAGTACCTGGCCCCGAATCTGGCATCGTAGCCAACTTGGGCCAAGTGGTCAAACACCGCCTCGTCCATTTTCAGGTCAACGTGCCGAAAGCGGATACCTTCCCGTTTACGCAGCAGGTCAATTTCCCGCTCCACCACGTAGCGCACTGTGGCTTGGTCAAGTGGCGCAAAGGCGACGATGGCGTCAATGCGATTGTACAACTCTGGCCGAAAATGCTGCTCAATGGCCGAGGTGAAGTGTGCCGTCACGTCTTTTTCGCCAATCTCCTTTTTCCAAGAGATACGATTGCGGTGCAGGTTCGCCGCCCCGATATTGGTGGTCATGATGATGATAGCACTGCAAAAATTGACGACCCGGCCACGGCTGTCGGAGAGGCGGCCCTCGCTCAGCATTTGCAGCAGCAGCTCGTAAAATTTGGGGTCTGCCTTTTCGATTTCATCAAAAAGCAGCACACAAAACGGGTCACGCCGCACGGCGGAAGTGAGCATCCCCTCGGCGTAGTAGTCCTCGCCGATGAGCCGCAGCACCGACCATGGATTGCTGTACTCGCTCATGTCGAAGCGCAACATCCGGTCCCGGCTGCCAAACATCGTGGTAGCCAGCACCTTGGCCAGTTCCGTTTTGCCCACCCCAGTTGGCCCTGCAAAAAGGAACGAGGCGATGGGCTTGCCCGTGCGGGTGAGGGCGGTCTTGACGGTGGCCAGCATGTCCACAACAGCTTCCACGGCCCGCTCTTGCCCGAAAACATTGGCGTTGAACGATTTGCGCAAGGCGGAAACGTCCATCGGTATCGAGGGGTCAACCATGAACGGTGGCAGCCCACTTTCTTCACAAAACTGTTTGATTACGAGTTCCCGGTTGATGATGGCCTCATGCGTTGGCTCGTTTTGAGCGCCATTTTGTGCCTGATTGGCGGGTTTGTTTTTTTTCTTTTTAGGCAAAATTGGTAATCCTGCCAGTGTCAGCAGTATGCCTTCGAGGAAACGGATGGGCCTGCCGGGCATTCCGCTGTACGGCGCAAACCGCCGTTGAAGCCGGATGATTTCTTGCACAGCCTCTGTTTCGATGCCTACTTGGCGCAGCCCGGCTAGGCTTTTCATTTTTTGCAAAATGATACCTTCCAGGTCGGTTTTCGGCTCGGCCAGCTCCACCGTTTGAAAGAAAGCGAGGTAACCTGGGCTGCGCAGTTCGATGCGGGCACGTTCCTCCGACGTACACTCGCCGATGAGCGTCACCTCGCCCCGCCCGATGGCGGTGCGCATGTACTCCGCCAAGCTCACAGCGTTGCCTTCGTAGCGCCCCACTTCGAACAGTTCGGCGAGGTTGCGCACAAAGAGTATGTCGCCCTTCAGCGTCAGCTCCTTGATGAGCGTACTGAGGTTGTCCTGCCAGCCGATTTCGGTGGTGAGTTCTTTGATGAGCACCGAGGCGGTAGTCTCCCAGATTTCGGACTCGATGCCGAGTGTTTTTTTGCGGTGTACCAGCTCCTGCACCAGCGCCGTTTTGCCTGTGCCCGATGCTCCGACGAGCAGCAAATTTCGGCTGTAACGTCCCTTGAGGATGTTCTCCATTTGGCTCAGTTCATCCTCACGGCCATAAGCCTGCTGGTGCTCAACGACCATTTTTTCGGCCACTTTTGGCAGCAGTTCGTGCTGTTTGTTCTTCTGGTTTTCGACAAGCTCTGCGGGTGACCAAGTTTTTAGTTTTATTTCGGATTGCGTCACTTCTGCGCCATCGTACCAGCTTGCGGCGATGATTTGAAAGACGCTTTGCAGTCGTTTTTTGGAGGAAAACTCAATGCGCACCACCTCGACCAAGTGCTGTTCCAATTCTTCGGCTGTGGCTGAAAGTGCTTCGAGCCCCAAGGCCGGCAATATGCCCCAAATGCTCCCGTCCCGTTCCTGAAAAACGCAATCAAACTCCAGCACGAATTCGGGGTAACTGATGCCGTCTGGCGATTTGAGGAACGGCACCGTGATTTTTTTTGTGCGAAAATCGCCTGATTGCAAGAGGTCGAGTAGGCCAAGGAGAGCGCCTTTGTCGAGTTGTTTTTTTTGAAAACTCGCAGCAAACTTCTCGGTCAAACCAGTGGCGGCCGGCCCAAGGTGAAAGGCGTTCGGGTCAGAGAGTGGATAGGCCAACTCCTCGCCATTGTTGAGGCGCAGCTTGACGGTCTGGAAGGGCAGGGTGATAGTTTGCGGCACGAGCTGGATTTACGATTTAGCGATTTGCGAATTACGATTGCACCAACAATCGTAATCAAATCAAACCGTCGGGCGGCTAAATTAGTGGTAAATTTGATTTTTGGCCTAAATCCGCTTTTCGCATTTTTTTGAGAAATTCAGGAAGCAACTGTAACAAACCACAAAACCCCGTCGTCTGCCTTTTGTAATCAGCTTGAAGCAACTCGAATCTTGTTGAATGAACCACCACGATTTCAAAACGAAAATTCTGCCGATAAAGAACCGGCTTTTCCGCTTTGCCCTTGGCATTGTGGGGCAGGCCGCAGAGGCAGAGGACGTGGTGCAGGAGGTGTTCATCAAGCTGTGGAACAACCGCCACCAGATGGGCAACATCTCGAACATCGAAGCGTGGTGCATCACGGCGACCAAGAACCTCTCGATTGACAAATTGCGCTCGAAGCACCAGCGAGTTGTGCCAATGGCCGCAGGTTTTGACCTCCACGACCACTCGGCAACACCCTACGAAGCTGCTGTTTCGCACGATGTCTTCGACCAAGTGCGCAGCTTGATGAACCGACTGCCAGAGAAGCAGCGGGACATCATGCAACTGCGGGACATCGAGGGCCTCAGCTATCAGGAAATCGCCGAGGCACTCAACGTACCGATGGACCAAGTGAAGGTCTATTTGTTCCGGGCAAGAAAGGCCGTTCGGGAAGGCATGAGGAGCGAGGGATTAGGGTTGTAGTGGCCTCGAAAATCCACTGATTATCAAGTACTTGACATAATTTTTTGAATATGAAAGCGCTAATCGAAAAGTATTTTGAAGGAGAAACGTCGCTGGAGGAGGAAGCCAAAT
>CAYTZS010000024.1:6108-37734 GCA_964442355.1 uncultured Saprospiraceae bacterium
GACAGCGAATTGAAAGTTTACGAACCGTTGTTCCAGCACTTTGCCAGCGAGCGGGAACAGAGTTTGTCGGAGAGTTTTGACGATGCTTTGTTCCAAAAAATGGAGGCTGCTGAGGTGAAAATAGTGAAGATGCGCACTTGGCCTCGCAATTTGCTGCGCATTGCAGCAGTGGGTGCAGTGTTGGTGGTGGCCATGGTTTTCCTCCAAAAGTCCAACACATCATATGCTCAACAGGCCAGTGTTGATTGGAGCAAATATGAAATCACCGACGAAAAGCAGGCCTACGAAGAGACCGTTAAAGCCCTAAAACTCGTTTCCTCCAAGCTCAATAAAGGCTCCAAAAAAGCCGTACACGAAGTGGAGAAAATGGAGAAAGTGGGGAAGTATTTTAATTAATGTTTGTATTGCTGAATTGCTTTGTCGTTAGCCGTATCTCGACAACATTACAGCAATATGACCTTTCAACAATCCATCGAAATCACCCGATTTTTTTAACTAATAAAATTTCAAACGATGAAATACCTGTCAATCATTTTCGCTTTGTTCCTCACAGTAGGAATCACCAATTCTGCCATGGCGCAGGAAGATGCCATCTCTAAGTATTTTGCCAAATATGTGGACGATGAGCGTTTCACGGTCGTGTACATCAGTGGCAAAATGTTCCAGATGATTAACAAAATGGAACTTGACCTCGAAGACGAAGAAGCCGAAGCCATCATGTCGGTCGTCAAAGACCTCAAGGGCTTGCGCATCTTGACCACAGAAACCGATGGTGGCAAATTCTACAAGGAAGCACTCCAAACCATCAACACCAAAGGCTACGAAACGCTGCTCGAAGTTCGTGAAGGGAAGGACGAGAACGTGAAGTTCCTTGTGAAGGACAGCAACGACGGCAATATGCTCGATGAGCTACTACTGCTCGTTGGCGGCGAAGATGAAGACTTCGTGCTGTTGAGCTTCGTCGGAAAAATTGACATCAGCCAGATTGGCAAGTTATCCAAAGCCTTTGATGAGGAGGGCGGGAACAAAGGCACGAAGAAAAATGATGAACAACCTTAAGGGTTGTGGTGATTCACAAGCATCTTTTCATCATCAACCTTTTTCCTCGCCATGAAAAACAACCTGCTAATTTTAATGCTCTTGCTGCTGCCGGGCTTGGCGATTTGCCAAAACAAGCCGCTGAACAAATTCTACCGCCAGCACAAGCACCAAGAAGGAGTTAGGAATGCGAAACTGCCCGGATGGGTCATACGTTTGGGCAGCAAAATCGCCAAGAACAAGGCCGAAAGTGAATCAGAAAAAGAGGCATTGGGCTTGATGCGCCACTTCGGAAAGGTCAAGTTCATGTATTCTGAAGATGGTGTTCAGATTCCAGCTGAGAAGGTCGCCAAACTTCGCCAGGATTTGCTGGAGTACAGCTTCGACGATTTGATAATGATACGTTCTGAAGGCGTGAACCTTCAAATCATGGTCAAAGAAGCGGGAGGCATCATCGAAAACGTGTTCATGATTGTCAATGACACGGAGGCTGGCGAGATGTTTTTCCTCTCCGCAAAGGCCAACCTAAACCTACGGGAGTTGAGCAAAATCCTAGAAAAGGAAATGCCCGACAAGCTGGAGCCACTCATCGAGGTGGAAGAAGAAGCACCCGTTGACGTTGCACTTTGATTAAATTTCATACTAATAAATAGGGCAGTGCCATTCGGCGCTGCCTTTTTTCGTTGGTGTAAGTTTCACAAATACTGTGATTATTTCTACATTCGCCTCTTCACAAAAAAACATCAACAAATATGAATATCGTGTCCAACTCAAGGTTCCGCCCCGGCGTACTGCACGGCGACGAAGTGACCGAACTGCTCCAACATGCCAACGACAACAACTACGCCCTTCCGGCGGTCAACGTTATCGGCACCAACTCGGTGAATGCTGTGCTTGAAACAGCCAAGGCCGTCAACTCACCGGTGATGATTCAGTTCTCCAACGGGGGAGCCGTATTTTTTGGGGGCAAAAGCCTGAGTAACGAAGGGCAAAACGCTGCCATCGTTGGTGGCATTTCTGGTGCCCTGCACGTACACACAATGGCCAAAGCCTACGGCGTGCCCGTCGTGCTGCACACCGACCACTGTGCCAAAAACTTGCTGCCTTGGATTGACGGGCTGCTGGCCGAAGGCGAAAAGTTCTTCGCAGAAAAAGGCTACCCACTTTACAGCTCGCACATGCTCGACCTCAGCGAAGAACCCATTCATGAAAACATCGAAATCTGTGTGGAATACCTCAAACGCATGGACAAACTGGGCATGACCCTCGAAATCGAGTTGGGCGTGACTGGTGGCGAAGAGGACGGCGTGGACAACTCCGACGTGGACAGCTCCAAGCTCTATACCCAGCCATCTGAGGTATCTTATGCTTACGAAGAATTGCTCAAAGTCAGCCCCCGCTTCACCATTGCGGCGGCCTTCGGCAACGTTCATGGCGTGTACAAACCCGGCAACGTGAAGCTCCAACCTATCATTTTGAAGAACTCACAGGACTACGTTCGTGAGAAATTCAAGACAAGCCGTGAGCAGCCCATCAACTTTGTCTTCCACGGTGGCAGCGGCAGCAGCCGGGAAGAAATTCGGGAGGCCATCAGCTACGGTGCCATCAAGATGAACATTGACACCGACATGCAGTGGGCCTACTGGGAAGGTGTGAAGGACTATTACGAGTCCAAAAAAGCCTACCTCCAGGGCCAAATCGGCAACCCAGAGGGCGACGACAAGCCGAACAAGAAATACTATGACCCACGGGTTTGGCTGCGCAAAGGAGAGGAGACTTTTGTCAAGCGCCTCAAGCTGGCTTTCGAGGATTTGAACTGCATAAACCGAAATGCCTGATTTGGTATGATGATATGTTCAAGCCAAAAAAAACGTGCTGGCAGTTCTCTGCCGCACGTTTTTTTATTGCATACCTTCAGACCTCATACCTCTAAACCTTCCAATAACTTTTCCGTCAAACCCTCAATAAAATAACTCCCCGCAGCTGGGTCGGCCACCCAATCGAAATGGCTTTCCATTTTCAGAATGTGTTGAACGTTTCGGGCCATTCGGCGAGAGAAGTCGGTTGGTTTTGCCGTTTCATTGGTTTTGTCCGAAGGCAATACGGTCAAAACATCCACACCACCGATGACGGCTGACATGGCTTGGGTGGTGGCTTGGATGAGGTTGGTGTTGGCATCGGGCGATTGCTCGGATAAGGGAAACTGGGCGAAAACGAAAGCGGGCTGTGGGTTATCAATGCCCCATTTGCGCTGCAACTCCAGCCAATATTTGCGGAGCGCCCGCAGTTTTGCGATTTGCAGGAAGTAGTTTTTACCGATGAAGCAGGTGAAAAATACTTGCTTCGCAATGCGCTCGACAACCACCCCCTCGGCTGTCAGCTTCTCAAACCAATTGTTGGCGGCAGAAGCCATTTTGCGAAGTTCATCCGCTGTTTTTTCATCGTTTTCATAAAAAGCCGAACCGTGGACGGGCAGCACTTTGAAGCCCGGCAGGTGTTTCTCGGCAACGTCAAGTATCTCCAGGACCTGTGGGCCTTGCCAGCAAAACGTGCCGTTGAGTTGCGGAGCATTTGCGCCTGCGTATTCCACAAGGTTGCGGAGCAACACAACGGGGGACTCCATTTTCTTAGCCCGCAGGTGCAGGGAGATGATGGTCGGGTCAATACCGTTCATAAGTGCCTCGAAATCAGGTACTTCCGTGCAATTGAACCGTAATGCTTCCGCACCACCTTCCAGTGCCTTCAATGCCAGTTGATTGGTTTTGTCCTCGTTTTCCACTTGAAAGCCCTCACAAATCTGCCACTCGTTTTTCCCTTCAGAAATGGGGTGGGGGAGTGCCCCGCCAAGGTCGTCCAAGTGCGGGAAAGCACTGACCGTGCGGCCCGGTGCCACCTGCCAATCGAAGTCGGAAATGTCCTTACCCTTCAGGTCTTTCTTGATTTTTTCCAGCCACTCGGCTTTGGAAACGGGCGGGAATTCTGCAAAAAGTTGCTTCATATTCTCTTGTTGATTGGGCAAATGTAGCAACAAAAAAGCCCGGAAGAGCGAACTCTTCCGGGCCATTTTTATGTCTAATTGTCGTTTGTCAAATTCATGTTAGTGAAAGCAGGTGCTGACTGCCAACTGCCCACTGTCGAACTGCCAACTATCAATACCGGTAGTACTCCGGCTTGAACGGGCCAGCCTTTGGCACGCCGATGTAGTCGGCTTGCTTCTGGTTCAGTTCCTCCAGCTCCACGCCGATCTTGGCGAGGTGGAGGCGGGCTACCTGCTCGTCGAGGTGCTTTGGTAGCGTGTAAACCTCGTTGTTGTATTGGTCGCCATTTGCCCAAAGCTCGATTTGTGCCAACACTTGGTTGGTGAACGAGTTGGACATCACGAAAGATGGGTGGCCAGTGGCGCAGCCCAAGTTCACGAGGCGGCCTTCGGCCAAGAGGAGTATGTCGTTGCCGTTCACGGTGTACTTGTCCACTTGCGGCTTGATGTTGACGTGGGTATGGCCCCAGTTCTGCTTCAACCAAGCTACATCAATCTCGTTGTCGAAGTGGCCGATGTTGCAGAGGATGGTTTTGTCACGCATCAGCTTGAAATGCTCGGCAGAGATGATGTCGCAGTTGCCAGTAGCGGTCACGACGATGTTGGCCTGCGGCAATGCGTTCTCCATTTTCAGAACAGCGAAGCCGTCCATGGCAGCTTGCAGTGCGCAAATCGGGTCGATTTCAGTTACAATCACTCGGCAGCCAGCGCCACGAAGGGAAGCGGCAGAGCCTTTTCCTACGTCGCCGTAGCCAGCCACGACGGCCACTTTGCCCGCCATCATGATGTCGGTGGCACGGCGGATGGAATCCACGAGGCTTTCCTTGCAGCCGTATTTGTTGTCGAATTTTGACTTCGTAACGCTGTCGTTCACGTTGATGGCAGGCATCGGAAGCGTGCCGTTTTTCACCCGCTCGTACAGGCGGTGAACGCCCGTGGTCGTCTCTTCGCTGATGCCCTTGATGTTGGCCACCAGTTCAGGGTAGCGGTCGAGCACCATGTTGGTGAGGTCGCCGCCGTCGTCGAGAATCATATTCAGCGGTTGGCCATCTTCGAAAGCAAACAGCGTCTGCTCGATGCACCAGTCGAATTCTTCTTCGTTTTGGCCTTTCCAGGCAAAAACCGGGATGCCAGCGGCAGCAATTGCGGCAGCGGCGTGGTCTTGCGTGGAGAAGATGTTGCAGGAAGACCAAGTCACTTCGGCGCCCAATTCCTTCAAGGTTTCAATCAGGACGGCGGTTTGGATGGTCATGTGGAGGCAGCCAGCGATGCGGGCACCTGCCAGCGGCTTGGATTGGCCGTACTGCTCACGCAGTGCCATCAGGCCGGGCATTTCGGCTTCGGCCAGCTCGATTTCCTTGCGACCCCACTCGGCAAGGGCGATGTCTTTTACTTTATACTTTAGGGATGTTTCTACGGTCTGCATATTGAAGATGAGTTTTGATGGATAATTAATTTCGTCGGTTGGGGTTGAGGAGGGTAGTAAAGATTTTGAAATCAGTCTGCAAAGCTAAATCTTTCCAAATAATTATTTGCAAACCACCTTGAAAACTTAACAGTTGACTCAACCCCCCCATGTAAGTATAGAAATTCAGTTGGGCATCATAACCATTTATCCTCCGCAATGTTGACGGGGAGCCTCATTTTTTCCAGTAAGTCGGGCAAGTTGTCGGCCACCACGAAGAGTTGGAGGTTGGCCTCACGCAGCAGGCCCAATTCCCACATCTGCCGAACATGGGCCAGCAGGTGCTGGTAAAAACCGCCCACGTCCAGCATACCGATGGGCTTGTTGTGCAGCCGAAGTTGGCGCCAGGTAAGTATCTCGAAAAACTCGTCGAGCGTGCCAAAGCCGCCGGGCAGGATGATGAACCCATCCGAGCGTTCGGCCATGATTTGCTTGCGCTCGTGCATGGACTTCGTGACCACCAGCTCCGTGAGGCCGGTGTGGCAGACCTCTTTTTTTTGCAAAAAATCGGGGATGACGCCGAGCACCTCGCCGCCAGCCGCCAGCGCCGCATCGGCCAGCACGCCCATGAGGCCCACGTTGCCAGCGCCATACACGGTTCGGATGCCTTGCTGCGCAAAGGTTTGGCCTATTTCACGGGCGGCAGCGGCATAAGCGGGGTCGAAGCCATTGTTGGCTCCGCAGAAAACGGAGATGGATTTCATTTTCATGGCGGCAAAGGTCGGATTTTCAAAAAGAAACCAAACGCCATTTCGTTGCCAGCCGCCACTGTTTTTTCCTATTTTCGCCACCGTATTCAAAGCAATCTTTCTTGATGAAACTCAACCTCGACATCACCGTGCCATCCCGTCCCGAATGGGTGCAGGCCGTCATCGCCGACTTCCCAGCCTTTTTGCAAGACCATGCCGACTGCGAGCGCAAGGCCAGTGCCATGGCCATGAGCTTCATCGCCAAGTACCCCGACCGCACTGAGATTATCCCGGAACTCATCGCCATTGGCATCGAAGAATTGGAGCATTTCCAGCAAGTGTACAACCTCATGGCCAGCCGGGACATCCCCATGCCAGCCAGCATGGGCGAAGACCCCTACGTCTCGCAGCTCATCAAGCGCTGCCACAGTGGCCGCACCGAGCGCTTCCTCGACCGCCTGCTCATCGCCTCGGTGGTGGAGACCCGTGGCGCCGAGCGCTTCCGGCTCGTCAGCGAAGCACAGGCCGACCCCGAAATGCACCGTTTTTACAAAATCCTTTGGGCCAGCGAGGCCAAGCACGGGCATGTCTTCGTGAAGTTTGCCCTGAGTTATTTTGATGAAAAAACCGTCTATGACCGCCTCGCCTGGTGGATTGAGCAGGAGGGAGAGGTGATTGATGGCCTGCCGATTCGGGCGGCACTGCATTAAAGAAATTGGGAAATTGGAAAGTAGGAATTGTGAGCCAGCGTCGCTCAATTTCTAATTTCCAATTTCCCAATTTTCAATTTCAAAACATGACCAAACAAGAAAAAATCGCCTCCTTCGACCCCTCCGGGGTCGGCCTCAAAAACGGGCATTTCATCGGCCTGCCCTTCGACGAAAACGATGCAGAAACAGTGCTGCTGCCAGTGCCTTGGGACGTCACCGTTTCCTATGCCGACGGCACGTCAACGGCTGGCCAGAACATCCTCGAAGCCTCGGCGCAGCTCGACCTCCACGACCCCGACGTACCCGATGCATGGAAAATGGGCATTTACATGCGTCACCTTGACCTCGTCTGGCTCAATCGGAACGCTGAGTTGCGCCCAATTGCCGAGCAGTACATTGATTTTCTGGAAAATGGCGGCCAGGTCGTTCGCAATCCCCAGCAAAAGGCGGCACTCGATGAAATCAACGAGGCTTGTTTGGCGCTGAAAAATTGGGTGTACCAAGAGACGAAAACGCTGCTTGAACAGGGCAAACGGGTGGGCATCGTCGGCGGTGAGCACAGTGTGCCGCTGGGCTACTTGGAGGCGCTGGCCGAGCACCACGGCAATTTCGGAATCCTGCAAATTGACGCCCACCAAGACTTGCGGGCAGCTTACGAGGGCTTCACCTACTCTCATGCCTCCATTTTCTACAATGCGCTGAAAATCAAAGCGGTAGAGCGATTGGTGCAGGTAGGTATCCGAGATTTTTGCGAAGCGGAGGCCAGTATTGTGAGCCATTCTAATGGCCGTGTGCAAGTTTGGACCGACCAGCAAATCCGAGAGGCAGCATTCGAAGGCAGCAGCTTTCAGGCCACTTGTGAGCAAATCATCGCTGGGCTGCCGCAGCAGGTTTACGTCAGCTTCGACATTGATGGTTTGGAGCCGGGCCTTTGCCCCAACACGGGTACGCCCGTGCCGGGTGGACTGACCTTCAATGAGGCCGTTTACCTCCTGAAAACCGTGGTGAAATCAGGTCGAAAAATCATCGGCTTCGACCTCTGCGAAGTAGGTGGCGTGGACAACGAGTGGGACGGCAACGTAGGCGCTAGGGTGCTTTACAAACTTTGCAACCTCATGGGTGCGAGCTGGAAGTGAATGGGTAGCTTTGCCATGCAACCATTTGTTAATCAATGAAATAGGCTAAGACTTTTGTGAAATGCAACAAGAAGTGCCAGCGTGGCTCAGCAGTTATTTCAAGAAAATAGGTTCGGCTACCTTGAGTGAACGCCGGGTGCTGATGTTGTGCATGGGCATTTCGCTGTTGGTTTGGTTTTTTGTCAAAATGTCGCAGACCTACGAGTCAAGAGAGGTTTTGAAATTGGAGTATCGGCTGCCGATGGGGCGAATTTTTACAGAGCAGCCACTTGGTTCGATGCCGTTCAAGTTCTCAGGTACTGGATGGAAACTGCTTTCGATGGGGTTATTCAGGCAAAAACCAAAATTGGTATTCAATCTTTCTGGGGCTTCCAGGCAGTTGATTTCCCGCTCAGATTTTTCCAAAAAAATAGAGGAAGAACTTCGGCTCAACCTTCTTGAACTTGGCCAAGACAACGTGTCCATCAGCCTTGACACGCTGTTTTCAAAAATAGTGCGAGTCGAACTGGACACGGCCATCCGTTTTCAAAACGGCTATTTTTTTAGGGACAATATCACGCTGACGCCTGACAGCATCACAGTTTTTGGCGCTTCGCAATTGCTGGACAAAATCGGCACCCTGAAAACCGAGCCCCTCAAAATGAACTGCCCCGAAACGGACTTCACGAAAACGCTAAAAATTTTGAATCCGCAACCTGGTTTGTTGACGCTTTCTGCCAATCAAACCGAGGTGTTCATGCCCGTTGAGCAGTACACGGAGAAGTCGTTGACCATTCCCGTCATGGTGCTCAACGAACGGGACAGCGTTCGGCTGCTGCCTGCCACGGTGGAGTTGCAGTGCATCGTGGGCATCAGCCGGTTCAAGGAGGTGAAACCCAGCGATTTTCGGGTGGTAGCGGTCATCGGAAATGATGGCTCCAGCACCGTACCGCTCACCCTCGTCCGTCAACCAGCTTGGGTGAAATCTGCACGTTTTTCGCCACAGTCGGTGGAGTATTTGATTGTGCAGTAATACTTGTATTTTAGTGTTTAGGTGTTTATGTGCTTGGGGACTTCTGACATACTCGCAGGCTTTCGTAAACACACAAATACTCAAACACACAAACACAATTCAACCCATTGAAACTCCTCATCACGTCTGCCACACCGTTCGAAATTGCGCCGCTTCGGCAGCATTTGAACGACCATTTTTGGCCACATTCTGAATCGCAATTTCAAAAAGAAGAACTCGAAGTCACACTGCTGGTGACAGGGGTGGGCATGACCCTGACTGCGTTCAATTTGGGCGGTTTGTTTGCCCGTCAGTGTTTCGATTTGGTGGTAAATGTAGGCATCGCCGGGGCGTTTACCCGGAGCTTGAACATTGGCGACGTGGTCAACGTGACTTCCGAGCGCTTCGCCGACCTTGGGGTGGAGGAAGCGGATGGCCGCTTTACCGACGTACACGAACTGGGACTGGTGGATGCCAATGCAGCCCCTTTCACCAATGGCGAACTGCTCAACCCGTCAGCTGCTGGTTTTGATTTTTTGCCAAAATGCAAAGGCTTGACTGTCAACAAGGTACACGGGTTTCAGCCAAGCATTGATGCTGTCGTGAAAAAGTACGAGGCAGAAGTGGAGAGCATGGAGGGTGCGGCTTTTTTCCTGACCTGCCTACTGGTTGGTGCTTCGTTTTTGCAAATCCGCTCCATTTCCAACTATGTGGAAACGAGGAATCGGGCGGCTTGGGATTTGCCGAAGGCCATCAAAAATTTGAATAATGTGCTGATTGAAATTGTGGAAACCATAGGCGGTTGATGCCTTAACGAATGATGACATCCGTCACAAAACTACCCCCCAGCTCTGCGTTCATCATCTTTACAATCTTCTCTTTTTCATAGCTGAGTTCCTGCTTCAGCGATGCAGAAGTGAGGCTAATGAATAGCTTTCCCTTGCGGAAGTTCATGTCCTTGGTGTACTGGTTGATGGTCGTGCCCATCTTTTCCTTCCAAACCTCCCTGATTTTGGTCTCGTTCAAATGCTCCTTCCACTTCATGGTGTCCACCATGTCCTTGAGCACGTCCTTTAGGCTATGTTGATTTTCTAGATGCACGGTGGTAGTTGTGAGCTATGAGTTATGAGCGATGAGTTATGAGTATTGAGCAATAGCTCATAAGTAGGTCATTGAAATAAATTTAGATTTGGAATTAGATGCAACCAATTGAAATTCAAACAGTTGTCCAGTCGTAATTCGTAAATCTAAAATCGTAAATCTACTTAGCTTATCGCTAGTTCAATCTCTTTCAATCGGACAAGTCATGCAATGCGAGCCGCCCCTGGCCCTCGAAAGCTCATTGGACGGCAGGTTGATGATGGTGTTTTCGACCTGTTCGGGCTTGATTTTGCCAGTCTGAAGGTCTTTCAGCAGTTTGCGGGCATGCACGGTCTTGTAGCCTGCTTTTTTGAAGGCTTTTTCTGTTTCTGGATTGCGGTCGTAGGTGAGCGCCACGCCGGGTTTGAGGGCGACGAGGTTGCAGCCATCCGTCCATTGCTCCCGTTCCTGGTAGGGAGAAACGCCTTTGCCGCTCAGGATAAACTGCATGTTCGGGTTGATTTCGTTGACCATGAAGTCCCGCACAGAATTGTAGAAAATGCTCGTACCGTTGCTCTTGTGAACCTCCACGTTGCTGGCCAGGCCATCCACCACGATGGGCTTGAAGGCGACGATATGGTTATTGTCCACTTGGGTGAAAATCGTGTCAATGTGCATGTAGCTACGGTCGTGCGGGATGTTGATTTGTACAACGTTTTTCACCACACCCTTCTTGAAAAGCATGTCACGCAGTGAGTGGATGGCGTGGGCGCTCGTGCGCTCGCTGCATCCGATGAGCAAGTAGTCCTTGTTGAGCACCATCATGTCGCCACCTTCGAGGCTCACAACCTCGCCACGGCGGCTGGGCGGGAAGTCCTCGTAGTGGTTCATGTTGATGAGGCGACCCTCCGACTTCAAATGGGTGAAGATGGGATTTGACCAAAAGATGAACCTCGAAAGGTAATTCTCCCGGAAGCGAGCCTCCTTGCCCGGTTTGGTGATGATGACGTGGTCGTTCACCGTCACGGCAATGTCACGGGTGAAGATGAAGTTGGGTATCGGGTCAAAAAGGATGTAGTCTTCCTCCTTCAAGTAGCCCGTGATTAGCACGTCGGCGAGGCGCTCGTCAGGCAAGTCCATGAGCAGTTGCTTGCAGCTTTTGGGCAACTCTTCGTAGTCCACGATTTCGTTGATGACCCACTCCTTGGTGGCAGCGTCGGCAGCGATGGCGCCAGCCAACAAGTCCTTGGTTTCCAGTACATTTTCTTTTCCAAGAAAAGCACGAAGGATGCCAGTGAAAACATCGTGTTCCTCCTGCATCTGCGGCAGGTGAACGATGTCGTCGAAGAGCAGTTCGCTGGCCCTTTTGGGTGAAACACGGGCAATGCCCTCGTCGGGGCGGTGTACGATGACCCGTCGCAGCGGGCCGATTTCGGATGATACTTGGATGGCGGGCATAAAATGGAATTGGGGAATTGAGAATTGAGAATTGAAAATTGAGAAATGCGGTATCGTGTCAGCATTCTCAATTCTCAATTCTCAATTCTCAATTCTCAAACAACTTTTTCTATTTCGTAAATCGAGTTGATTTTTCCGGCAAAGATGCAATAAAAGTCGGGACTTCGGCGGAGGCAAGAGATTTCCGTAGGCCTGCCGTCGTCAATGAAATTTGCCTTCAGTTTTGATTTTATGGTAAAAAGCGAGTAGTGGTAGTCAAGCTCCACCCGCTCTGAAAAATACTGGCTGATTTGCCCCAACATCTTGCGGTAATTGCTCGGCGGCTGAGCCGGGCAGTTGTTGCAATCTTCAGCGAAATCGGGTCGGCACTTTGGGTTTTGCTGCTGGCAATCGAAATGCGGGAGGTTGTCGTAACTGACCTTGTGGTGGGTGTACGCCACCGAACTCAACGACAACATTCCCGACAAACCGTAAGGCATCAGCGAACCAAATTGGCCGTCCATCACCGTCAGGCCGATGTTGTTGAGCTGGGGTGAAGTGACAAATGCCATCTCCGAAATCTCGTGCATCAGGTCAATGTCATGCTGGCTAAACAGTCGGTTCAACGCATTGCTCTGAGCGTAGGTTGCGTTGATGACCGATTTTGCCTCAATAGTTTCAACGGCCTCGTTTTCAAGGTCTTGTAAAACCACCTGCCAAGTGTTGCCTACTATTTCAGCCTGTTTTATTTGTGTGAAACGGCGTACTTCTATCGCACTTTCAGCAGCTACTTTTTTCTTGTAAAACTCGCCGATCAGTACCGGGTCGAAAGTGTACTCAGTGGTCAGGTACAGCGCTTCCAAGCGGTCGTAGTTGAACAACGGATGCCCCTCCACCCGGTCGCAGCGGATGCCGATGAACTCGCAGAACCGCTCGAACTGCGCAGCATCGGTGAGGCTTCCGTAGCGGTCAATGGCGTAATATTTTTCAAAATCAAACAGGATAAACGGTCGGTGTTCCTCCGTAAATCGAGCCTTGTTGTCGTCGCTCATCAAAGCCGTGGCTACGCTGCGAGGGTAGTGGTAGCCCCCGTGCAACCTAGCTTGGTTGACGATGCTGGCCTTCTTGAACAGTTCCCGTTCTTTCTCCACCAGCAGCACACGAGCTCCCTTGCCAGCAAGATACAGCGCCGCATAGCACCCGAAGATGCCGCCGCCGATGATGAGATGGTCGTATGATTTGATAGGACGCAGATTTAACGGATTGAACAGATTTTCTCAGATTTCACTTTAGATGGTTTTCAAAAATCTTGCGGATTACTTGGGGTTTTGGGCCAAAATTAAGGAGTAGGCCAACCTCATAATTTGTTGCTTTGAGGTAGTTCAACAATTGCGCTTCGTGAGCTTTTGCAAGTTCTTCAACTGATTTTACTTCCACAATTACTGTTTCTTCGACGGCGATATCTGCGAAATAGTTGCCAACTATAATTTTGTCATAAAAAGCGGTGATTGGAAGCTGTTGGGAACAAAGTAGTTCCATCTTGCCCATTTCAATCATCATTGAATTCTCGTAAACTTTCTCCTGAAACCCATACCCGAGCTTATTGTAAACAGTATAAAATGCACGAATGATTTTCTCCGTAAGTCCTTGGTGTGGGTAGTCTGTCATAGTAGTTTAGGTTTGCACTTAACGAAAAAATCCGTATAAATCTATCAAATCAGTTAAATCTGCGTCCCCTCAAGCCTCGCTTTCTTTGTGCGAAGCACCCGCATCGCCGCCAAATACTGCTTGGCCAGTGGCCCGATTTTTACCCGGCTGCTGGTCACATCATCCGTCCATTTTACGGGGAGTTCCAGCATTTTCAGGTGTTTCCATTCGGCGATGGTCAAAAGTTCCGTTGAGAAAAACCACCCGTCGCTAACGGCTCCAGCCTGGTGGAGTGGGGGATAGACCTCCTGTTTCAGCCATTTGAAGCCACACATGCCATCTGAAAAACCAACGCCGAGGTAGGTTTTCAGGATGAAGTTGAAAATCCTGCTCGTGATTTCCCGTTTCAGCGTTCGCCCGATGACCTGTGATTTTGGGTGCAATCGAGTGCCATAAACAAGGTCGTACCCTTTGTTGGCGATGGCATCGTAGGCATCGAGGAAGTGGGGCAAGTCAGTGGCCAAGTCGAGGTCCATGTAGCCCACGATGTCGGCTTTTGATTGGCCCCAGCTCGTTTTCAGCGCCAACCCAACGCCTTTTCTGGGCACCCTAATTGGCACAATATCAGAATGCTGAGCGTGCAGTTGCTCCGCAATCTCAAAGGTGAGGTCTGTGCTGCCGTTGTCGGCAATGACGATGCGCCACTGGCCGGGCTGTGGGTAGTTTTTTTTCAAAAAATCGTGCAAAATCAGCACTTGGCGCTCCAATGTGGGCGCTTCGTTGAGTACGGGTATGGTGACGTCGAAAGTCATTCGATGGCGGAGTTTTTGGTTGGTATTGCCGCAGCGGGTTGCGCACACGGCGGCCACATTTTTTACCGCAAAGAAAGGAATTTGGTTGCGTGATGCGTTGGTTTTGCGAAGTGAAAAGATTGTAGTCGGGCATTTGCGAAGTCCGAATCAGCGATACGCCAACGAAACGTTTTGCCATCCCGCTTGCAATGGCTTTATTTGCGAGCAATTCAGCATTTTCAAAAAAAAAACAATTTCGAAGCCATGCCTATTGATTTTAAAAGCATCAAAGCGCTCTTCATCGTGGAAGACCCTAACGCCCCGCAAAAACCTGTGGAAGAAGCACCTGCAAATGCCGCTGCCGCAGAACCATCAGCTGCCAGCGTGACTGCGACACCTGCAAGGCCCGGCGAGGCGAACCCGAAATTCATCGAGGTGCTGCTGAAAGCGATGGAATCTGCCAACCTGCCTGGAGTGGACTACTTAGAATACCGCCAGTCGGTGAAGTCGCTGGAAAAAATGCCGATGGACGAGCAAGTGCGCTACCAGTCTGCTTTTGCGATGGCGCAGGCAATGGGGGCCACCCCTGCCAAGCTCATCGAGTCGGCAAACCACTACCTTGATGTTTTGAAGACGGAGCAGGCAAAATTCGATGAGGCGCTGCGCAAACAGACCAGTGAACGCATTGGCAACAGGCAGGGCATCATCAAAAACTTGGATGCCACCCTCAAGCAAAAAGCCGATCAAATCAAGCTGCTCACCCAAGAAATGGAGGCTCACCGTAAAGAGATGGAAAAACTTGATTTGGAGATAAAAGAGGCGACTTCCAAGGTTGAGGGCACGAAGAATGATTTTTTGGCCAGCTACCAAGCATTGGTGGCCCAAATAAGTGTGGATATGGAAAACATGAAGCGATTTCTGAAATAGGCTAATTTTTCATAACTTGCAACTGTTACTTATCCTGATTTCCGAATTAAATTGTCGGGTTAGTGGCATTTGTCAATTGATAACTGCTTCTGTGGGTAAAATGCAACGAATTATCCCTAAAATTGCATCATCCCAGTTTTAACTCATTACTGCTAATCAATTTTAGCGATTTCCCAGCTATTCAATAACCTGCTGCTCACCGCCAAATGACAATTTTTTATCCACTGCTTGGTTAGTGCCCCTAGCTTCAAGTGTGGTGTGTGTTGAATGTCTCCAAATTACCAATGTTCTAACAAGCACATCATCGCAATGTGAATCCGTGACTTGAGAACAGTCGGTTCACATTGAAAAACACCCAACCTGTTAATTACTTTTAGTATGAGAAAAAATTACTTAGTAGTCTTACTTTTCCTATTTTCTCTTTACGAAATTGCCTTGGCGCAGTGCCCACCTCCAGGTACACCAACCTCAACCAACACCTGCAACGAAGCACAGGCCAATTGCTTAAATCTCGATGGTTACTGTGGTACCATCAACAATAACAACCAACAGCAGCCATTTCCGGGTTGCCCCAACAACGTTTTGAACAACGACGAATGGTTTGCTTTTTATGCTGGTTCTACTAGTATTTCCATTCAAATAACCCCTAGCAACTGCCAATCTGGCGGCAACCAAGGCTTGCAAGGAGCTATTTATCAAGCCTGCGGGCCTCCTTGGGTTGCCATGGACTTGCAGTGTCCTTGCTCCACGTCGCCATTTACCTTGAATTCTACCAACTTCGTAATTGGTCAAATCTATTACATCGTAATCGATGGCTGCGGTGGTAACGTTTGTGACTACGTGGTAGACGTAACTGTTGGTTCAACGGTAGGTCAGCCACCTGCCGATCCTGGACCAGTATCAGGCCCTTCCCCGGTATGCCAGAATACGACTACAGCCTACACGCTCGCAGCTGTTCCGGGTGCTACTGCCTACCAATGGACGATGAACCCGTCGCTCGGCACTTTCACCTCAACGACCAACACGGTCAACGTAAACTGGACTACCCCGGGCACTACTCAGCTTTGCGTCACTTCTTCCAATGTGTGCTTTGCCAACCCAACGCCCTCTTGTATACCAATTACAGTTGTAGCACCGCCTACAGCAGCATTGTCTGGCACAGGGACATTGTGCGAGGGGCCTAGTGGTTCAGTGGACTTAACGGTCAATTTTACGCCAGTAGGTGGTGGGCCTTGGACGTTCGTTTATGCCATCAATGGCGTGAACCAAGCCCCAATCACTACTTCAAACAACCCATATACCATAACCGCAACGCAGCCCGGCAATTATACTTTGGTGAGTGTCAATTATCCAAGTCCGAACTGCCCAGGTACGGTATCGGGTAGTTCCAATATCACGATTGCACAAATAAACACCTCAAGCAACGTCACACCAGACATTTGTGGCCAAGGAATCGGCGACATAAACCTGACCGTTACGCCTGCTGGTACTTATGATTTTGATTGGTCAAATGGTGCTATGACGGAAGACCTGACCGATGTAGCTTCAGGCAACTACACGGTGACCATCACCAACTCTGCTGGCTGTACGGAGACAGCTTCCTTCAACATCCCCAACGACCCCATCAACATCAACATCACGGGTCAAACAACACCCAATACCACGTGCAACGGTGGTAACGGCGATATTGACATCAGCGTTTCGCCGGCTAATACATACACTTATGCTTGGTCAAATGGGGCAAGTACCCAAGACCTCACGGATGTCACTCCCGGCACCTACACGGTGACAGTCTCCTTCGGAACCACTTGCACCGGCTCGGCATCCTTCACCGTGGCCAACCAGCCCGACAACCCCAACATCAGTTCGACGACCACGCCTACCATTTGTGAGTTAGCCAACGGCGACATCAACGTCAGTGTGTCTGGTGGTGTCACGCCCTATACGTTTGCTTGGTCAAATGGAGAGACCACCGAGGACTTGAACGATGTGCTTGCTGGCAGCTACACCGTCACAGTGACTGGCGCAAACGGCTGCACCGACACAGAGACCATCAACTTGTCAAACAACAACCCCACAATTTCACTTACAGCCAATACAACTCCTAACACAACTTGCAACGGAGGAAACGGCGGTATAACGCTCACCATTTCTCCACCAACCCCTCCAGTAGGCGGTAACTATACCATTAACTGGTCGAATGGTGCAACTGGAACTACATTAACAGACTTAACTCAAGGTACTTATACAGTCACTGTGGATGGGGGTGGAGCATGTACCCAGACCGCTACATTTAATATTGCCAACCAACCCAATACGCCTAATATTTCCGCAGCGCCCACGCCGTCTATCTGCGAGTTGGCGAATGGTGATATCAACCTGACCGTTTCTGGTGGTGTGTCCCCTTACACTTTTGCATGGTCAAACGGCGAGACTACGGAAGACCTAAATGATGTGTTGGCAGGCAGCTATTCCGTGACGGTGACAGGTGCCAATGGCTGTACTACATCCACTACCGTTCCACTAGCAAACAACAATCCGCCCATCACCATCAATGGAACAGTGACGCCCAACACCACTTGTATTGGTGGCAATGGCGGCATCGTAATTAGCATTTCGCCCCCAACGCCCCCAGCAGGCGGAAACTATACCATTACCTGGTCTAATGGTACAAATGGAACGGGCAACCCGATGCTTCAACCTGGAACGTACACTGTCACAGTGGACGGCGGCGGGGCTTGCACCCAAACGGCTAGTTTTACCATACCCGACCAACCAAATACGCCAACCTTGAGCATGTCGGTTACACCAGATTTATGCAATCAAGGCAATGGGGCTGTTTCGGTTTCGGTATCCAATGGTTTGCCCCCATTTACCTATCTATGGTCTGACGGTTCAAGTGGACCGGGCATCAACGGTTTGCCTACAGGCAGCTATTCGGTCACGGTTACAGGTGCAAATGGTTGCACAGCGGCTTCCACCGCCAATGTGCCAAACAACAACCTAAATGTCTCCATCACACCAACCGTAATGGCTAATACGAACTGTAATGGCACTGGCAATGGCACTATTTCGATTGCTGTAACACCTCCTGGGGCAAATGTTACTTGGAGCACAGGTGCAACAAATACGACTTCCATAAATGGCCTTTTGCCAGGTTCATATAGCGTTACGGTCAGTGCTGGCGGTACTTGTACCCAAGAGGCTACGATTACCGTTCCTGACCAACCCAATACGCCAACCGTGAACACCATCGTCACTGCTGCCAATTGCGGGTTGCCGAATGGCGAAGCAGAGGTAGTGGCCAGTGGCGGCGTACCAGGTTACACCTATCAGTGGTCGAATGGTGGTAGTTCACCCTTGATTTCGCCAGTGGCAGCTGGTAGCTACACGGTCACCGTTACGGGTGCCAATGGTTGCACTTCCACGGCCACTGCGGATGTTCAAAACGAACAAATCCAGATTGACATCTTCTCTGACATCACACCAAACACATCCTGCCTAGCCCCGAACGGGGTAATCAGTTTGACGGTTACGCCTCCTACGGCGGGTGTGCAATGGTCAAATGGCATGACGACGCCGACCATTTCAAACTTGGCTCCTGGTGTTTATTCTGTCACCGTGAATGCGGGTGGAACCTGCACGACCAGTACTGCTTTCAGTGTGCCAGACATGAGCGAAGTGCCATTTTTGAGCTACGACGCCAACCCAAGTACGTGCAGTCAACCTAACGGCAGCATTGATTTGACTGTCAACAACGGCGTACCTCCATTTGACATCATCTGGTCAAATGGGATGCCGTTTGAGGATTTGACAGGCGTTGCTCCCGGGCTTTATAGCGTGACGGTCACCTCAGCTACAGGATGTCAGGCAACTACTGTAATCAACGTACCCAACAACAACACAACTTTCAACCTGACAGGCACGCCCACGGCCAACACCTCATGCAGTTCACCAAATGGTGGAATACAGTTGTCGGTCACGCCTTCGGGTACTTACACCTACGCTTGGAGCAACAGCGCCACTACCCAAAACATTAACAACGTACCAGCGGGTAGTTACACCGTTACGGTGAGCGCAGGTGGTTCTTGTACAGCGGTTGGCACTTACCAAGTGGCCAACAATGCCACAGCGCCTACCTTGAGCACCACACCGACTTCTGCTACTTGCGGCTTGGGCAATGGCTCCGTAAACCTGACTGTTTCAGGCGGTACAACCCCTTACAACATTGTCTGGTCAAATATGGCCACCACGGAGGACATTGCAAATGTACCAGCGGGCACATACACGGTAACCGTCACGGGTGCCAATGGCTGCTCTGCCACAGCCAGTGCCAATGTCGGCAACACCAATACTTCGCCCAATGTAACTGGTGTTACAGTTGCCAATACATCTTGTACTACAAACAATGGAGGCGTGAACATAACCGTCTCGCCTTCAGGTGCTTATACCTATGTGTGGTCGAATAGTGCAACCTCCGAAGATATTTCCAACGTAGCTCCAGGCACTTACACTGTAACTGTCAGCGCAGGTGGTAGCTGCACATCCACAGCCAGTTTCACAATTGACAACAACGTGTCCGACCCAGATATTTCTGAGAGCATCACACCTGCTATTTGCAGTGAACCAAACGGCGGCATTGATTTGACCGTCACGGGAGCTACAACGCCGTACACGTTTGCTTGGTCAAACAGTGCTAGTTCGGAAGACATCGCCAACGTACTTCCCGGCAACTACACCGTGACTGTAACGGGTGCAAACGGATGTTCGTCCACGGCAACTTTCAATGTGCCCAACAACAGCTCCAGCTTCTCACTGAGCGGTACAGCACAGCCTTTGAGCAGTTGTGCTGCCAACAACGGCGGCGTCAATTTGACCATCGCCCCGTCAGGCACTTACACCATTGCATGGTCGAATAGTGCTTCAACGGAGGATATCGCCAACCTGCCAGCAGGTACTTATACCGTAACCGTCACAGAATCAGGTAGTTGTAGTGCCACTGCCAGCTTTGTGGTTGATGACGTGACAGAATCGCCAACCCTTGCTCAAGCTACAACGCCCGAAGTATGTGACTTGACAAACGGAAGCGTTGACTTAACCGTGAGCGGCAGTACGACTCCATACGTCTTTACTTGGTCAAACATGGCGGCTACGGAAGATTTGTCGAACATCGTGGCTGGGACTTACACTGTCACTGTCACCGGAGCTAACGGCTGCTCCAGTACGACCACTGCCAACGTGCCGGGCAACACCATTGCCTTCAGCATCAATGGCACAACGGCAGCCAACACCTCTTGTGCCATCAACAATGGCGGAATTGACTTGACGGTCTCGCCAGCAGGAACTTATACCTACGAGTGGTCAACTACCGCCACTTCCGAAGACCTGGTCGGTCTCACTGGCGGCACTTACACCGTGACGGTGAGTGCCGGTGGCTCTTGTACCGACGAGGCGACATTCACAGTGGGTAGCACTACCCTCGACCCTGTGATTTCGTCCAACTTGACTCCCGCAATTTGCGGTGAGAGCAACGGTGCGATTGAGTTGACCATCAGTGGGGGAGTTTCGCCATTTACTTTCGATTGGGTTTCTGGCCAGTCGAGCGAAGATTTGGCAAACGTTCCTCCGGGCAGTTACACAGTCGCCGTGGAAGGCGCAAACGGCTGTGTGTCAACTGCGAATTTCACGGTTCAAAACAATAGCATTCCCATCAATATCACGGGAACGCCAGTTGCCAACACAGCTTGTGATGTGTCAAATGGTGCGGTGAACATTACCATCCTACCATCGGGCACCTACGACATCCTTTGGTCGAATGGCTTGACTTCAGAGGATATTGCAGGACTCGATCCGGGAATGTATTCTGTGACGGTGACGCAAGGGCTTACCTGCTCCGCCGAGGCTAACTTTACGGTGGCAAACAACACGAATGCACCTGTCTTCTCACAGACGGTGGATGCTGCAACCTGTGGCCTTTCGAACGGTGGCATCAACTTGAACGTAAACGGCGGCAGTTTACCATACAGCTTCATCTGGTCAAACGGTGAAATCATGGAAGACCTTTCAGGCGTAGCACCGGGCAGCTACCAGGTGACGGTAACTGGCAGCGACGGTTGTGCCAACACGGGAGATTATGTTGTGCCAGACGATGTGCTGCAACTGGACATCAATGGTGCGCCAACCGCCAACACCGAATGCCTGAGCGGTAACGGGAGCATTGACTTAACCGTTTTGCCAACAGGCAACTACAACTATATTTGGTCAAATGGCGAGACAACTGCTGACCTGAGCAACCTCCCTGCTGGCACTTACGATGTAACTATATCCTTCGGGTTGACCTGCTCAGGCACTTCGAGCGTAGTGGTGCTTGACCAGCCGGACGTGCCATCCATCACTGACCAGATTGCACCCTCCATTTGCGGTGCACCGGACGGTGGCATCAACCTCACGGTGTCGGGCGGAACGTTGCCCTACACATTTGCATGGTCAAACAGCGCTAGTTCGGAAGACCTAATTGGCGTGAACGCAGGTGACTACGATGTGACTGTCACCGCAGCCAATGGCTGCTCGGTCACTGGCAGCTTTAACGTACCAAGCATCAGCAACACATTCAGTTTTACCGGAACGGCTGCACCCAACACTTTTTGCGGCAGTGGCAATGGGGCAGTGAACTTGACAGTGACGCCAGCAGGTGTTTACACTTACATTTGGTCGAATGGCGAGACGACTGAAGACATCACCGGACTTGCTCCTGGCGCATACGAAGTAACCGTCAGTGATGGCGGTTCTTGTACTGCCTCTCAGCAGTTCATCGTGGACAACAATGCACCGACTGTCAGCTTAGTAGGTACACCAACTGATGTGCTTTGCTTCGGCGGAAGCACGGGAGGCATCAACTTGACGCCGTCGGGTGGGGTAGCGCCATATATTTTCAGTTGGTCGCCTGGTATCCCCGGTGACCCAGAGGACCCAACTGGACTTACGGCTGGCAACTACGCCGTGACCGTCATTGACGCTTCGGGCTGCCAAGGCACAGCCAGCTTCACAATTGACGAACCAGCTACCGCCACACAGTTGATTTGCACACAATCTCAGACTGTGAGCTTGCCCGGTCAAACAGACGGTGCTGCCACAGTGACCATCAGCGGCGGCACAGCACCTTACATCGTGGACTGGAACCCCGGTGGCCAACAAGCTGGTGTGACTGCAGGCGATTTTGCCATCAATAATCTCGGAACGGGCGCCTACTCTGTGGCCGTAACCGATGCCAACGGTTGCCCAGCTAATTGTGGCTTCAACATCACGACGGATGATTGCGTGACGGCGGTCGGCACGATGGGCATGGCACAGTTGACAACTTGCGGCGATGGCTGCATTACGGCAAACTACTCGGCCTTCGGCTCGTACCTCGATACCAACGATGTGCTCCAATACGTGCTGCACACTGGCAACAGCAACCAAATTTTGAACGAGATTTTGCGAAGCAGCCAACCCACTTTCTGCTTCAACGATGCATTGATGAACTACGGCACGACGTACTACATCTCTGCTGTAGCTGGCAATGACGATGGCACTGGAAACGTGCTGCTCACCGATGCTTGCACGCAGGTTTCCTTGGGCACTCCAATTGTATTTTACGAAATACCAGTGGCAAGCATAGCGCAGCCTGGCCAACTCTCCTGCACAACCACGCAAGTGACGCTGCAAGGTGGCTCGACACTGCCTGGTTCAACGTATGCTTGGACTACGCAGGGCGGAAACATTGTTGGCAGCACTACTTCGCCAAATATTGTGGCAAATGCTGCCGGCAACTACACCCTGACTGTTACCCGTAATGGTTGTACCTCAACGGCTTCCGTGCAAGTGGTTAGCATTGTGACAAACGTTGTCGTGAACATCGTTTCGTCGCCGGGTGAGCTGTTGGATTGCATCATTTCGGAAATTGATTTAAACGCAAATGTGACTGGAAGCGCCAACCCAAGCTTTGTTTGGACACTGAATGGCCAACCAATCGGCACCGACCAAGGCTACACCACACAAAGTGGCGGTACGTATGTCGTCGTCGTCACCGACCCGGCAAGCGGCTGCACGGGCACGGCATCCATCGTCATCAGCGACAATACGGACTACCCAGCTGTTGAGACAAATCCAGCGCCTTTGATGAACTGCCAGGACACCGTAGTGACCATTAGTGGTACTTCGCCCGTAAACGGCGTGACCTTCGAGTGGGTGACCATCAACGGTACCGACACGATTGTCGTTGGGCAGGGTGCGAGCATTCAAGTGAATTCCACGGGTACCTACTACCTAGTCGGTACTGCTCCCAACGGCTGCCAGAATACGGAAGCCCTGCAAGTGACTGGCGATTTCGCAACACCGACCGCCAATGCTGGGCCAGATGAAACGCTTGACTGCTATCAAACGCCACTTGGTTTGACAGGTAGCGGCTCGGCTGGTGTGTCGTTCTTCTGGACGACGAGCATACCGGGCGTGACCATCTCCAACCCGACCGAGCCTGTGATTACGGTTGCTGTAGATGGCATTTATACGCTGACAGTGACCGACCTCGGCAACTTCTGCACGGACAGCGATGACGTGGAGGTGTTCCAGTACGTGAACGTGCCTCAGGCCGAAGTGTTAGCCGAAGACCCCAACTGTGCTGGCGACATCAATGGCAGCATCGAGTTGACAGCTGACCCAGCCAACGGGCCTTACAATTTTGAGCTTAATGATCAGGATTACGGCCCACAGAATTACTTTGCTCCACTAGCTCCGGGTACATACGAAATCGTGGTGACGGACGGGCAAGGTTGTTCTTGGACAACGCAGGTGACGCTGAACGACCCGGAGGAGTTGGTAGTGGACCTTGGCGCAAACATTTTGGTGAATCTGGGTGAAACAGCCACCATCCAAGCCCAGTACACGGTGCCTTCATCGCAGTTGGACACGCTGATTTGGACGCCGTCCGACCTGTTCCCCTGTCCGCAAATGCCTTGCGATGTGCAGGAGTTTTTGCCCACGCAGCAAACGGTGGTGACCCTGACGGTCATTGACGAAAATGGCTGTGAAGCTGATGACCTGCTCACAGTGTTTGTGAAAAAAGACAATCCGGTTTACGTGCCCAACAGCTTTTCGCCAAATGGTGACGGCGTGAACGATGTGTTCATGATTTTCTCTGGAAAAGAGGTGGTCAACATCAAGAAATTCTTGGTTTTCGACCGCTGGGGTGAGACAGTTTACGAGTACTTCAATTTCGTTCCGAACAACCCGGCATACGGCTGGGATGGCACCCTTCGTGGCGAAACGATGAACCCTGCAGTGTTTGCATGGTTCGCTGTGGTAGAGTTCCTCGACGGCTCAGAGGTGCTGCTGGAGGGCGATGTGACACTGGTTCGATAAGGAAATATTACAAGAAATAGAAAAACATGAGTCGAGACGGGGCAAGTTCGCAAGGACTGGCCCCGTCTCTTTTTAGAGGCCAGCTACCAAATCTTGTTTTGGACAATTCTCCCGATTTATCGTCCTTTGTGTAAATTTGGTCGTTGCGATTTGCCGATTGACGCAAATTTGCGCTAACCTTGTTCTTTCGTTTTGGCAACCCGCTGCTGACAGCCAATTCCGGTTTTGCAGTAGCCAACCGCCAAGACAAACCACCATTCTAAATATGGATTCAAACGATTTCAAACCAAAATCTTTTTGGCAACGGCCTGAAGGCGTCACGGGCCTTATTTTTCTGGCCGGATTATTCATTGGCGGCGGTATCTTGATGCTCACGGCATTGCCGTATTTGATTGCATTGGCGCAAAATACGGTGTACCTCGTGCTCATGCTGATGGCATTGGCGGCGCTCATCTACGTGGTGCTCGACCCCAAAATGCGTGCACTTATCAGCTTCGGTTACAAAAGCGTAATGCGTTGGATAACAGGGCTTTTCGTGCAGATAGACCCAATCGGCATACTGAAAGGCTATGTTGAGCACTTGCAAGACAACCTCCGCAACATGAACAAGCAGATGAACAAACTGCGGGGTCAAATGCACCAGTTGAAGGAAATTATCGTCAACAACAAAAAAGAAATCGAGAGCAACCTCCAACTGGCCAGCCAGGCAAAAGACGCCAACAATCAAGCGCAAATGGTGCTTAAATCCCGCAAGGCAGGCCGTTTGCAAGAGTCGAACATGCGCCTCGACGAGCTTTACAACAAAATGGAAGTGCTCTATCGGGTGCTCAAGCGCATGTACGAAAACTCCGAAGTGCTGATGGAGGACATCAAAGACCAAGTCGAACTGAAGGAACAGGAGCGCAAAGCCATTCACGCTTCCAATTCAGCCATGCGCTCTGCCATGAGCGTCATCCAAGGCGACAAGGACAAGCGGGCAATGTTCGATGAAGCGCTCGAAGCTGTGGCCGACGATGTAAGCCAAAAAGTAGGCGAGATGGAGCGCTTCATGGAGGTATCGTCCAGCTTCATGGACAGCATTGACCTCCAAAACGGAGTCTTCGAAGCGGAGGGTCTTGAGATGCTTGAAAAGTGGGAAAAAGAGTCGTTTTCAAAACTCCTTGGCGACGAAAAGCAAGTGCTGATCAGCAAGGCGCACGACGACACGGAAGTACTCGACCTAAACGAACCCATCAAAATGCCGGAACGTGCCGGGCATCGGAACCAATACGACAACTTTTTTGAATAACCTTTTCTAATGGATAATTGAGAATTGAAAAATGAGAATGGCAGGATGCAGCATTTTCATTTTTCATTTTTCATTTTTTAATTCACCAAAATCATGGGAAGCAGACTCACTCCGTTTTCAAAATTGCTGATTACCCTGCTCATCGTCGCTGTCGTGGTGCTTGGCGGGCGCTGGGTGTTGAACAACACAGACTTTGGCAAGGGCATGAAGAACAAGGCTGACGAAGAAAATGGCGTTGCCACTAACAATGATTCGAGTGGCGCACCATCCGATGTCATCAGAATAGGTGTGGTGACCTGGGGCGGTTACGCTGGCGGCCAATACTTCAACGAAGGTTTTAAGGCCAACACCAATTCCCGTTTTTACAAAGATTATGGTTTTCAGGTGGACTTCAAGGTTCTCGATGACTTTGTTGCGAGCCGTGATGCCTTCAAGCGTGGTGATATTGACCTGCTATGGGCAACCATTGATGCCTTTCCAACTGAAGCTGGCGAGATGGCTGACATCCAGCCGCAGGTAGTGTTGCAGGCCGACTGGTCACGGGGCGGCGATGCCATCGTGGTGCGGCGGGGCATTGGCTCGGTGGCCGATTTGAAGGGCAAAAAAATCGCCGTGGCGGAACTGACCCCCTCGCATTCGTTCCTCCTGTGGTTGCTTGAAGCGGGTGGCATGACGGAAAAGGACGTGCAGCTCATCAAACAAGCAAGTGCCATTGACGCTGCCGAAGCGTTCAAGGCGCAGCAGGTAGATGCTGCCGTGGTCTGGAGCCCAGACGACGAGGCTTGCCTCTCTGCGGTAGCGGGTTCACGGGTGCTCGAAAGCTCCAAGTCTGCTTCGAACATCATTGCTGACGTATTTATCGCCAAAAAGGAGTGGATTGACAAGAACCCAGAGCGCCTTCAGCAACTCTACGAAGGCTGGATGAAAGGTGCCGCCGAAATAAACAGCGACCCTGCTGCCAAGCAGAAAGCTGCCAAGATTTTGTCCGAAAACTTCGAGGGTGTGAGCCAGGAGTGGGCACTGAAGGCCATTGACAACGTGCGCCTATGCACCCACGGCGACAACCTCAACTTCTACGGTCAAAACGCCGAGTACAAGGGTGTGACGGGCGACCGCCTGTATGGCCGCATGGCTCAGGTTTACAGCGACCTCGGTTACATTAAGGGCCGTGCGCCAAGCTGGCGGGAGATTTCCAATTCAACTGCCGTTCGCAACACAAACCTCACGGGTCCCGAACATGACGCAGAAGGGCAAAAGGCGTTCACGGAAGTGACCAAGAAAGAAGGTGCTGAAAAAGAAACCATCGCCACCAAGCGGGTCAGCATCAACTTCCGTTCTGGTGAGTTTGCTTTGGACGAAAATGCCAAGTACATCATTGACAAGGAATTCTTGGAGATAGCCAAGGCGTTTGCCAATGCCCGCATCCGCATCGAGGGCAACACGGACGACGTGGGTTCAAAAACGGCAAACGTTGCGCTCTCGCAAAAGCGGGCCGAGTCCGTTCGGGACTATCTCGTGAACGAGCACGGGATGCCCCGCAACCGTTTCATCGTCATCGGCAATGGCCCGGACAACCCAGTTTCGCCCAATACCTCCGAGGCTGGCAAGGCAAAGAACCGCCGAACCGACTTTGAGTTGGTGCGTGAGTAAACTAGGCATTCAGCGCTGACGGCCTTGTAGCATCGTCAGCGCTGAAGATTTTATCATAAAACTTAGGTGATGAAAAAACTAATTCTCGCAAGTTTCCTGCTTGCTGCTTTTCTGATTGGCTGCAAGAATGAACCCCCATCGAATCAGACCACTGGTACAGTGGAAAAAACGGCAGCCATAGACCCTGCCAACATCAAGTTCATTTGCCAGAGTGCAACTGACCCTAATACTGACGCCGATGCTCCCCGACATGAGGTGTTTCTTCAAATGGGCAGCAGCAAGGTGAAGGTGGCCGACATCCTCAACTGCGAAATTTTGGCAACGGACTCCTACGCCCAAAACCAAATACCCCCAACAGCTATCGCTGCCGTGGGCGGCTGGTGGGCCGGTGCAGGCGACTACCTCTACATCATCGAAGAGGGTGGGAATTACGTGGTGAAACAAGGATACATTGCCGAGGAAAGCGAGAACAACGACTTCGGCTACAAGACGATAATGACCTTCGGCAAAGATGGGCAGGAGGTGTTTTAGGTTTTGGGTTTCAAGTTTTGGGTTTCAGGTGGTAAATTCTGAAACCCAAAACCAAGAACCTGATGCAATTAATCCCGCTCCCAGAACCGCAACTTCTTCCGCCTTTCTTCCCTTTTTCTTTCCTTTTCCTTCTTTTTCAAATCACGGTTGCTGATGAAAACGTACCGAGCAGATAGCCCGGTCTGCATGTAAAATGTGCGCTCTCCGCCGTAGATGTTGATGGCGGGCTTGTAGTCGTAGGATAGGTTCAAGCGACCGATGGTCAGTTCAAGGCCGCCAATCAAGCTGAGGCCAAATGGGTTTTTGAAACCATCGGGGTTTTCGAAGGTGGATGGCTGGTGGTTCCAGCCTTTGTGAAGCCCACCGCCAAAGTAGAAGTTCAGTCCATCGAAAATGACGGGGTAATGCTGCGCCACGAGGCCCGTCACCATGAATTCTTCCCGCTGAAAACTCTGTTGCAAGATGCCTTCGACAGTGGTGTGCTCCAGCACCCGCTGTTTGAGACTAAGCCCCCAGTCGGTGCCAAGACGAAGACCACCAGCCGTGAGGTAGGACTGTCCCGTGAGCATGGTTGTACCGAAAACGAGGAAAAGGAGGACTGGCAAAAGGCGATTTGTCATGGTGTGGTATTTAGTCAAAGGTCATTCAAGGTCATTTGGATGTGCCAAGAACGGTGGCAAATGTCTCGATATTTTCCGAAGGGCAAAAAGGCAGGTTAACGGGCAGTTAAGGTTCAGCGACGGAAACTTCCCATTCGGGGCTAGAAACGCCCGGTTCGCTGGTATTTATTTTTCGAGGAATGTTTGCCCGCCTACTTTCGTCCTGTCATTCATTCGAAAGGCAATTTATTCAACCAATTTTTTATCATCAATCAAATTAAAGTTATGAAAACTATTCTTTTTGTATCCATGCTTTGGCTGGCAGGTTTCAGCCCAATGATTAGCAATTCGCTCGCCATCCAGCCAGTTCAAGCTGACGAAATCTGCGTCGCATGTCCGTCGCCGATGGGCCTTTCGGTCAGCAACCAAAACGGGACAGCGGCGCTCCTCACTTGGGGTACGGTGCCGGGGGCGAACATGTACCTCATTGAGGTCGAAAATGGTTCGGGCAACCCCAATTTCTTCAAAATTGCCACCAGCGTTGCGGGAACATCCTTCACCGTGAACGGGCTGCTCCCAACGATGAACTACAAGTTCAAAGTAAGGGCGAGATGCGGGGGCGACAAATCGAACTGGTCGGCTTCGTACAACTTCAACGCTAGCTCTGGCAGCGGTGGTGGCACAGGAGGAGGCAGCGGTTGTGTGACGCCAAGCGGAACACTCACCTCCAATATCACCAACAGTTCTGCAAAGCTCAACTGGAACGCCGTGGCAGGGGTGTCTGGCTACCGGGTCAACATCGAAAACGCCTCCGGCAACCCCAATCCGCTCAACCTGACGTTCAACCTGACAAGCGGCACGACGAATTACACGGTGACTGGTTTGTTGCCGGGCAAAGCCTACAAGTGGAAAGTGCGCAGCCTGTGCGGTTCGCAAACCAGCTCATGGTCAGCGAATAAGCTTTTTACGACCGCTCCATGATGGGGTTAAAGACATAGGATAGATAGTTTAGGAATAGGGAAATTTCTAATGCAGAACGCTGGCACAAAGGTGCCCAGCGTTTCTTTTTTTCATCAAACTTAGGTGCAGCCAGCGGCTAAAGCTCCTTTAAAATCAAACAATTCCGCTAATTTGCCGCCGGACTCAAAAAGGCAAACATTGCAAAGGCTTCAATTTCTTCTAAGGTTCTTCAAGTTTTACCTGCTAGCGCAAACTAGGTTCAATGTCCACTCGCCCTTCGTATTCGACTTCACGGAGTCGGTGCTGGAGGACGACCGCTGGTACTATGCCTTCTCGGAGGTGGAGGGTTTGCGGCAGTTTTTGCGAAAGGACAATACCAAAGTCAGCATCACCGATTTTGGAGCTGGCTCACTGCTGACGCCCGGCAAAGAGCGCAGCCTGGGCAGCCTCGTTCGGTACTCAGCCAAGAACACGTTGGCCTGTCAGTACCTGTTTAAAATCGTGGCGAAGTACAAACCCGGCACCATGCTCGAACTCGGCACTTCACTCGCCATCAGTACTGCTTACCAAGCCGCCGCTTCTCAGAATGCACGGTTCATCACCATCGAGGGCAGCCCGAATGTGGCTATGTATGCCCGCAAAAATCTTGACCTTTTGAAGCTGAAAAACGTGGAAATGCTACTGGGCCAGTTCGATGAGCGACTGCCGGAGGCACTGAACGTCTTGGATAGCCTCGATTACCTTTTTGTGGATGGCAACCACCGCAAGGAGCCAACGTTGCGCTATTTTGAGCAGTGCCTTGAACATGCGCATGAGCAGAGCGTGTTCATCTTCGACGACATCCACTGGTCAAGTGGCATGGAGGCGGCATGGGCGGCCATCCAACAGCATCCGAGGGTGAAAATTACCATTGATTTGTTCTTTTTTGGCGTGGTGCTTTTCCGAAAGGAAAACCAAGTGAAGGAACATTACCGATTGGTGCCTTGGCTTTGGAAGCCGTGGCGGATTGGCTTTTTTGATTTGTTCAAGTAATAATAATTGGCAAAATGGAGCACACTATGAACCACACCATCCGAGAACTCCAACCCACCGACATTCCTCACCTCATTCATTATTGGCTCGATGCCAATGCCGACTATATGCGCAGCATGGGCGTTGACCTCGCCAAGATGCCCAGCCGGGAGCAATGGGAGCAGATGCTGACGGTACAGTTGGCACAAGACTATCCCGAAAAACAGGCGTACGCCATCATCTGGGAGCTGGATGGCCAACCTGTTGGCCATAGCAACGTCAACAAGATTGTCTTTGGCGAGGAGGCTTTTATGCACCTGCATATCTGGGAGCCTGAGCATCGCAAAAATGGGAACGGACTGGCCTTTCTAGAGATGACCATTCCAATGTTCTTTAAAAACCTGAAACTAAAGCGGCTTTATTGCGAGCCTTATGCCCTTAATCCCGCTCCGAACCGGATACTACCAAAACTGGGATTTCGGTTGATTAAAAGCTATATCACGACACCGGGTTGGATAAACTTCGAGCAGGAAGTACACCTGTGGATGCTGGAGAAGTAGGTCTTTGGTTTGTATTAGGGTAAATGCAATTATTACGCCTTCAAAATACCCAGGTATTCGACCCAAGGCCCGACTTCGGTTTTGTACTGCTTTGCCATGACCCTTGCGATTTGCGAGATGTGATTGAGGTCGTGAACGACCCAAGTGGAAAGCAGTTGCGACAAGGTTGCAGTCCCCAATGCTGGGTGCTTGCCGGTGAGTGCAAAATCAGCTTGCGTGAGGTTTTTTGAGCGAAGCAGTTCTAGATTGTATGTTCGGAGGTCTGCAAATTCTTCCAACAACTGTTCAAGTGGTTTGCCTTTGCTTGATTTGAATTGTGCAAAACGGTCGAAAGGCTCGAATACGGTATCGGCTTTTTGGGCGAGAATGATTTCCATTCTTGGTATCCAATCCGTTTTCTCGCCGTGGATGAGGTGTCCGATAATATCGTACGGGCTCCACGTTTCGGGGCCTTCGTTTTGGTTTGCCCATTCTTCGGAAAGGCCGTTCAACATCGTTTCTAGCAGAAGCGGTGTCCGTTCCAGTATTTCCAGGGATTTGTTCAAGTTGAATTGCATGGTAGTTTAGCTTGTTTGTGTAAGCGTCGGCGTAAATATCAGTCTGATATCGTCAAAATAAGGCTTTTGTTTTATTGGAAATCACGGAGTAACGCTTGCTTTCAATTGGTGACAAAATCTTTA
>CAYTZS010000025.1:0-37677 GCA_964442355.1 uncultured Saprospiraceae bacterium
CGACATCGCCAACATTGTGGCCCGCTGGACGGGCATCCCCGTCAGCCGGATGATGCAGAGTGAGCGGGAGAAGCTGCTGAAACTGGAGGACGAACTGCACCAGCGCCTCATCGGGCAGCAGCCCGCCGTGAAGGCCGTGAGCGACGCCGTGCGCCGCAGCCGGGCGGGCTTACAGGATGAAAACCGCCCCATCGGTTCGTTCATGTTCCTCGGCCCGACGGGCGTGGGCAAGACCGAACTTGCCAAGGCACTGGCCGAGGTGCTGTTCAGTGACGAACACGCCATCGTCCGCATTGACATGAGCGAGTACCAGGAAAAGCACACGGTGAGCCGCCTCGTGGGTGCCCCTCCCGGCTACATCGGCTACGACGAGGGCGGCCAACTCACCGAGGCCGTGCGCCGCAGGCCCTATTCCATCATTTTGCTCGATGAAATCGAAAAGGCGCACCCGGACACTTTCAACATCTTACTGCAAGTGCTCGACGAAGGCCGATTGACGGACAACAAGGGCCGGACGGCCAGTTTCAAAAACACCATCGTCATCATGACGAGCAACATGGGCGCTGAGAAAATACTTGAAAACTTTGAGGACTTGGACGCCCTCGGCGAGAAGCACCGGGCGGAAATCATCGCGACGACAAAGGAAGAGGTGCTGGCCACTTTGAAGGAAAACCTGCGGCCAGAGTTCCTCAACCGCATTGACGAGACTATCGTTTTCACACCACTGTCAAAACAGGAAATCCGGCAGGTGCTGTATTTGCTGCTGCGCAAAACGGAGAAAATGCTCCAGCGCCAGGGCCTCGGCTTGGCGCTCACCGAGGGCGCACTCGACGTGCTCGGCGATGCTGGCTACGACCCGCAGTTTGGCGCACGGCCCATGAAGCGGGCGCTCCAAGACCTGCTGATTGACGAACTTTCTAAGCATGTTCTGGGTGGCGAGTTTGCCGCAGGCGATACGGTTTACGTGGAGGCTGCAAACGACGAAGAACTGAAGTTTGGAAAAGCAGCTATTGCGGGAGCAAAAGCCATTGGCGAGTGGATGGGCAGTAAAGTTGGCAGTTCGACAGTTGGCAGTTTGCAGTCAGGGGCTGCAAAGGGGAAAGAGACAGCATCGCTGAAAGCTAAAAAAAGCGGAGAACGTGAGCAGCAGGTGACGGAGCTGGAGAAGGCCACGAAAGATGTGGAGGCGGCGGTGAAGGCGGTAAAAGCAGCGGAAAAACAACAAAGTCCGCCCCAAGCATAGCATACTTCGCCATAAACCTTGGCTGCCAATCTTGACACAAAGAGGTTACTTGCAACCATTTTTGCAATGGGCACGGCAATTCTAGTGGCTAATTTCTGTTGCAAGCCGTAGCCTGAAACGGGTATTTATCTATCTTTACCGCTCGAACACCTAAGCCACTATCCTAAAGCGAATATATTTGCCACCCCATTCTTACCTACAAATTGGAACTTAGCCTTTATCAAAATACCCGCCATGCGTTTTTGCGAAAACCGTGTCGGGGAAGTTTCTTCAACTAACAAAAACAGTTTTATCATGAGGATTTTTACAACACTAATTTGTATGCTAACGCTAGCACTTTCTGCCTCTGCGCAGTTTGTGATAGTAAACTCGCCAGCTGGCATCGCTGGCTCAAAGGATTTCTCTGCCGCCAGCTTTGGCCGTGCCCTTGACAGCATCTGGACTTCTGACATTGTTTTCATCAACGACGGTTCTGCCAACCCAACACAGGGTTGCATGGCCGCTACGAATGGTTCGGAACTCGCTGGCAAAATCGTTTTGGTTGACCGTGGTACTTGCGAGTTTGGCTTGAAGTGCCTGAACGCCGAGCAAGGCGGTGCAATCGCAGTTATCGTATTCAACAGCGCACCAAATGCCGGTACAGGCACCATCGTGATGGGCCCGGGCGCAGTAGGTGCTCAGGTGACCGTCCCTTGCGTGATGCTTTCCTACGAAGATGGCCAAGCCATCCGTGCTGAGATGGCGAACGGACCAGTGAACATGACCATCGGCAACGTGCAGTTCCCGAACGACATGCGCCTCTCCAACGATCGCATCGTCAACATGTTCAACGGCGTAATGCCTGCCAACCAAGCTGAAGCACTGGGCATGACCTTCACGCCTGCCGCCAGCGTACTCAACAGGGGCTTGAACGACGCCACCAACATCAATCTGCAAGCAGTTATCACGCACACGCCAGCCAGCGGTGGTGCTACACAGGTTTACGATGAGTCTGGTAACATTGCCTTCTTGGACAACGACTCTTCTGCCATCATCGAACTGCCTGTTTATGCTCCAGCAGAGGGCGAAGGCGTTTACGATGTGACTTACAACGTATCCGCTGCCGTAGATGACAGCCCAGAAGTGACTGGCGACAACTCCGTTGCTACGCAATTCGTTCTTACTCCTAACGTGTACTGCAAAGGCCGTTGGGACTTCGCCAACAACCGCCCACTTACTACCAACTCCTACACCATCTCTGGCGGTGGCAACATCGAGTTCCTCGCTGGTTTTGAAGTAGCTGAAGGCGTGGGTTACAAGCTCGACAGCATCCAGTTCCTCGTGACTACCAACGCTGCAAGCCTTGGCGCACTTGGTGCAAACACGGTCAACGCTTTCGTTTACGAGTGGGAAGACGCCAGCGGCGATGGTATCGTTAACAACGACGAGTTGTCCATCGTTGGCTTCGCACCAGTTGAGTTCGCAGATACTTCTGCAACCAGCGAGTGGGTAACGGCCGAAGTACTTGACTACCTTGAACTTGAGCCAGGTGGCTACATCATTCCTGACGACGACAAAAAATACTTCGTTGGCGTACGCTACGAAGGCGCTCTTTTGGTATTCTTCGGCTTCGACGAAGGCTACGACCAAACAGTTGCTGTTGACAACGGCTTCATGACCCGTGATATTGAACTGCCTTACATTGGCATCAACGCTTGGGCCAACCAGCTTCCTGACATCGAAATGGGCTTCCTTTTCACTGGCAACAGGTCTTCTGTCGCTACTGCCCTCTACATCAATGAGTTCGAGTCTTCTAACAACGAAGTAGCTCCTGCGACTGTGGCAGTTACCATCAGCCCAAACCCATCATCCAGCAAGCTCGTCGTTGAATCACAACTGACCGAAGCTACTGGCGGCATCAGCTACACCATCCGTGACAATGCTGGTCGCTTGGTTTACAACAGCAGCAAAACACTGAACAGCAACTACGACAAAGCCAGCTTTGACGTTGCTCAGTACCCTGCTGGCCAGTACTTCATCGTCATCACAACTGACAACGGCATCAAGGCTGAGCGTTTCACCGTTCAGCACTAATTTGGCTTGACAGTAAGTCAGCTGGCAGCAAAGACTGCGATACTTAAAGCTGATTTACTGGAATAAAAAGTGAATCAAAAAGCGCCATCCAGATAGTATCTGGTTGGCGTTTTTTGTTTTTACGAAATGAACTGTACCCTTTTTTAAAAGAATTGATATTTTTACCCCATTCGGAATAAATTACTTTTAACAAAAAATTGAATTAGCATGAAAAAAGCACTTACACTATTGTTGTTTTGTTGGGCATTCGTATCGCAGGTAGCTGCGCAAGTGCCCAACGAATCGCCCATTCCTGTTGAGTTTCGGATTGAATCACAGGATGGACTCATCAGGGCATTTGATTACACTTCCGCTGTGGCATGGTGCGATACACTCACACAAACGGTGACAGGCGAGATTGCGTGGGCATACGGCGACAGCTCAGGCTTGGTTACCGACTCGCTGCTTTGCGACTCCAACATGATTTTCAACGACCTCACCGGCAAGGTGGCGCTCATCCGCCGGGGCATCTGCAACTTCTCGCTAAAGGCTTGGAACGCACAACAGGCAGGTGCAGTGGCCGTCATCATCGTTGACCACACCTACGTGGCTGATGGCGGTGGCTTGGTGAACATGGCTGCGGGCATCAACGCCGACTTGGTGACCATCCCCACCATCTTCATCACTCGTGACGATGGCGACATTATCTTGGACAAATTGGACAACGGCGTCACAGTTACGGGCATCTTGGAAGTGCGGGCTTTTGGTGGGCCTCGCACGGCGTACAGCTACCAGACCCCACAAGAGGGCATCAAACCGCTTGAAGATGTTGGCATCACATTCTTGAACATTGACGCTACTACGACGCTGCCTACCGTGACCATTAGTGCTGAATTCACTGACCCAAATGGTCAAACAACCACTTTGAGCCAGAGCATCAACGACGTAGCGCCATTATCTGTCAACAACATTAAGTTTGATGACAGCTACACACCCAGTGCAGTTGGCACGTACAACGTGAGGTTCTCCAATTCCATTACGCCTGATGAGCTGGAGCAATCCTTCATCATAACCGACGACCACACGTTTGCACATGACAATGGCAACCTTGTCCCCAACACAAACGGCACACTTGAAAATGACAGTGCAGGGTTTGTGAATTCAGGATTTCGCTTCGACATCGGCAACTTTTATCGAACCGGCCCCAACCCGGTCACAGCAACACACGTCACTTTCGTTTTAGGCAACCACACGGAATTATACACTGGTGAACCGACTGCTGATGTTATGTACATCAACATTTATAACGCTGACCCAGATGGTAATGGGAGTGTTCCGTATCCTGCATCCTTTACCTCATACGCAGGATTAAATGAAAATGGTGGTCCCTTAATACCTGTTGCTGCAACTGAGTACATCATCAAGGAAACCGACCAGGACTTTCAGTTCACTACGGTTGAATTACCGGATCCGGTTACGCTGGCTGCCAACAAAATATACTTGGTGACGGTTGAATATAGCGGACTAGAGGCAGGTTCAGGCATACCACCTAAGTTTGCTTTTGGCGGGGATGCTCGTCCAGCGGGTGAGATAGCCAGCATCGTCTTCGATGATTCACTGCGAACAAGAGGTTATAACGTCAACTACTTTCTGCGCTTGAACCTCGACGGCTTTGCAACTAGCACGGACAATCCACTAGATGACGGTAAGGTTGCTGTTTCGCCAAACCCAGCTAGTAACAGTGTTAGCCTCGAGCTTTCTTTAGACAATACTGCTGATGTAGTAGAAGTAATGATTTTTGATTTCACAGGCCGCATGGTCAGCAACCGCACCCTCGACAATGTGCAAAAAGGCCGCTTCTCCTTTGATGTGAGCAACTTGGCCAATGGCACTTACTTTATGTCCATCAACACGCCAGAAGGTTTCCGCTCCAGGAAGTTCCAGGTGATGAAGTAGGCGCAAGTACCCCGGAAATCCTTTCCGGGAATATTGACCCGGAAAGGCTTTCCGGGGTACAAAAAGAGCGGGCGACCAATGGTCGTCCGCTCTTTTTTTTGGAAGCAAGCTTTGATGAACTCCGCAATCCTTTATCAACGCACCACGCTCACCGTCATTTTCGGGTCGTACTGGCCCTTGATGACGGGCGATTGACGGTTCATCGTATAAACCTTCACGTTGTCGTCCACAAATTCGAAAAGCTCCTGAACGGTCACGATTTTGTTGTTGTCCTTGTCGGCTTCGCCCTTGAGGCCACGAATGAGGAAGTGGCTGAAAACGCCCTGCCGCAAACCACTGCTCTCCAACGAGGTCTCCTCTCCTTTTGACGACATGATAAGCGCCGTGCCAGCATCGGCTTGTGCCAGTGTTTTGTAGTAATCCTCCAGCACGTTGCGAATGGTTCCGCTCTTTTCAGCCATCGCCAACAAGCTACCAGAGTGGCAGGCATCGGCGATGCAGAGCTTGTACTTGGCGGGGCTGCTGTCGAGCAGTTTGTTGATGTCCTCGTGGTCCAGCTTTTTGTTGAAACCATCAAAGTCAATGGGCAAAAACGAGCCTGGCAGGCCGTGGCCAGAGAAATAGACCATCACGAGGTCGTCTTTTCCAGCCTTGCCGAACACCTCGGTCATTGCTCCCAAAATCTTGTCGTGGGTAGCATCTTCGTCAATCAAAATCCTGACTTGGTCATCGGCCAATGCGCCGCCTTCGGGGCTTTTCAGGAAGGCGTACATGCGGTATGCATCGTCGTCGGTGTAGCGCAGGGTGGGCATGTGGTTGTAGGCAGAGATGCCTACCACAACCGCCCAGACCTTCATCTGGCTGGCCTGCCGGATGGCGATGTAGTCGTCGGCGCTGAGGGTTTCTGGGGCAGCGGCCTGCACGGGTTCGGGCTTAGCAGTGCCCATGTAAGAGCCATCTTTCCAGAAGCCCGCCACTTCGGTGCCGTCGGGTAGGAAGAGCGAACCCTCGCCGTTGAAGCTACCAAGCGCCCACTCGCCTTTGTAGCGCTCGCCATTGGAATAGTAGATGACGCCCTCGCCGTCTGGCATCCCGTTCTCAAACGAGCCGACGTATTTTGCTACCCCATCCTTGTAAACATAGGTACCACGTCCATTTTCGCAGTTGCCTTCGATGCAGCCCACCTTGCCGTGCTCTATTTGGGAGTTGCCGAGGTACTCGCCTTCCCGCCACTCGCCCGTGGTCTGGGTGCTGTCGGCGTAGAAAAAAGTGCCCTTGCCGTCCTTCAAGCCGTCCTTGAAGTTGCCGACGTAGCGGTCGCCGTTGGTGTAGGTAAAAGTGCCAGCACCATTGGGCTTGCTGTCCTTGAACAGCCCCTCGTACTTGCTGCCGCCGGGGTAGGCAAAGGTGCCTTCGCCGTTCTCGCAGTTGCCAGCGAGGCAGCCTGTCTGCACTTCCGGTTCTTTTTCAGGAAAAAGGTTGGCGATGGGTTGGCCTGTTGAGTCGATTGGGAGTCCCATTTTCCAGTTGCCCTCCCAAGTACGGCCATCTTCGAGGGTTTTGATGCCCCTGCCCTCTTGAAAGCGGTGTGCCCACTCGCCCCGGTAGGTGCTGCCGTCGGTGTAGTAGCAGGTACCCACACCGTGGATTTCGCCGTCTTTGAACTGGCCAATGTACTTGGCGCCACTGGGATAAAGGTAAATGCCCGTGCCGTTTTTGCAGTCGCCGGAGATGCACTGGGCGGCCACGGCGTTTGCGAAGAAGAAAAATAGGGCGATAATTGCGTATTGCTTCATAGGAATGGTGAATGATTAAAATCGTCAATAGTCAACGGGGTTGCAAGCAGTTGTAAACAACGATAGTTTAGGGCAAAAAGTTATGTGGCAACCAAAGTTGTTGGAAAATGCCAAAGCTTTTACGCCAGTTCGGTAATGCTCATCAGCGGCAGCTCCACGAAGAAGGTTGTGCCTTTGTCCATTTCCGTTTCAAAATAAATATCTCCCTTGAAACCCTCGATGATGTTCTTGCAGATGGCGAGGCCAAGGCCCGTACCCGAGTTTTTGGTGGAAAAATTGGGGGCGAACACCTTCTCCCGAATTTCCGGCGGGATGCCCGTACCGTTGTCCTGCACTTTGAGGATGGCCTTGTTCTCCAATTGGTAGAGCGTCATTTCGATTTTGCCCTTCTTGTCATCGGGAATGGCTTGGATGGCATTTTTCAAAAGATTGTTGATGACACGGGTCACTTGGTTACGGTCGGCATATACCTCAAAGTCCACATCGGGCAAATTGATGTTGATGTCCATGTCCTGCCGCTCGTTCTTGAACAGGTGGTGGACCGAAGCAGCCAAGTCGTTGAGCGAAAAATGGATATTCTCCGGCTGGGGCATTTTGGCAAAATTGGAAAACTGCGTTGCAATCTGTGCCAGTGACTCAATCTGCTCCACCAGCGTGACGGATACCCGCTTCAACATCGGTGCAATGACACTGGGGTCTGGGTTGGCTTGGTAGGCGTGCAACAGGTACTGGATGCTGAGCTTCATCGGCGTCAGCGGGTTCTTGATTTCGTGGGCCACCTGCTTGGCCATTTCCCGCCAAGCGCTGTCCCGCTCCGACTGTGCCAACAGCATGGAGCTTTCCTCAATTTTCTTCACAGCCTTGTTGTAAGCTTCCACGAGGTCTCCGATTTCATCCTTTCGCTTCCAGATGAGTGGTTCGTTTCCGCCAAGGCGCAGGCGGCGCAGGCTTTCGCTGAGCGTGGTCAGTTTTTTCGTGATGGAATTGGCGATGAAAATGGCCAAACCACCCGCAATCAGCAGCAGGAACACGTACACGTTCAGTAGGGTACTCATGAAATCCCTCACCTCACTGCGCAGCTCGCTGTGCTGGGCATAGTACGGAATGCCCATATAAGCCAAGGTTTTGCCCTCCAAGTCCCTGAGTGGCAAATAGGCAGCCGTGTAAAAAAGCGCACCGATGCTTTCGTCCTGGTCAATGCGCTCGTAGCCGAGGTTGTTCAGGTATTGGAAGGCATAAGCCCCCATTTTATTGGAAATCAGACCGCCCCTGAAAATATCCTCTTCCGATGACGTAATCAGATTGCCAGTGAGGTCGTAGATGTTCACGTCCAATCGGTGTACCTCCGACACCAGCGGGATGAGCGAGGAAAGCGAAAAAGCGTCCAACTCGTCGTCTGTGCCGACCCTCAGTTCTTCGTGCGGCTTTTCCAGTTCGATGCGGAATTTGCGGTCGGAGGTTGCTTTTTCTCTAGCTGAAGCCAGCCCTGCCGCAGTACTAGGGACACTAACCCTGCCTTTGCGGCGCTCTTTTTCCCACTCCCGTTGCCGCTCTTTGTGCCAAGCTCTTATTTCGTAGTTCACGCTGGCCAGCGCTGAAGTTACTTTCCGGTCGAGGCGTCCTTTGTGGTATTCGTTGGAAGCTTTTTGAAAGTACCAGACCGTCACAAAGCCAATGCCGAGGAACGAAATCAGCACCATGCCAATCACCCAGAATTGGAATTGGTTGCGGAGAGAGGGCTTGGTGGTACGGAAGAAGTTGAGTGGCCCGGGCAGTGCGTTTGTGAAGTAGTTGATGCCGCCAAACAACAAAATGGCCAGGGTCAGCAGCGAGAACACGTAGGAAAACAGCGAAAGCGGCTTGACGATGCCTCCTGTCACTCGGCCTATCTTGACGACGATATTGTCTTCAGCATGATAAATCAGCTCCGTACGTTCAGCGCTTTGTCGGTGTACTGTGTCCATGCCAACTGCTGGTAAGGAATCCGTAAGCTGCTTGCCGTAGGTTTTGTTCCGGTCTTCGACCAATTTGCCATCTTGATAAATGCCGTAGTCGTAGTCATCCAGCTCCGACAAGTTTTTATACTTCTTGTCGAGCAACATTTCGGTGTAGACCTTAGACGGAGTTGAAAACGAGCGTTTCAAAAAAACGAAAATGGTGAGCGGATTGGTCGTTTTCAGGTCAAGCCGGAGGAAATAACCGGGGGCCCTGGTTGACTCAGGTTTGAACCTCAGGATGGGGTTGTCTGTGGCACGGGCTTGCATGAACTGCGCCTCCATTTCGCCGAAAGACTTGCTTTGCTCCGTGAATGCTATTTCGCCTGACTCCCTGTGGAAGCCCAAAATGGAGAAATTGTAGTTGTGGAGCAGGTATTTGTTCGTCCCAAAATGTGCGTCCAAGATGTCGCGGGCCTCTTCTTTCGGAATCAATTCTTTGCCGTAATAGTCCGTTAGCAGGTTCCACATGTGCAGCGAAGAGTCGGAGAGCAGGAGGTTGCCCATGTCAACTAGCGCTGCCTCGGCCTGCTTATCTTTGTAGCTGGCCAGTTCAACGGCATACTTGCCCCGACGCTCATAATCCTTGTCAATATTGTACTTGTAAAGCAAAAGGGCCGTGAAGCAAGAAAACAGCATGAGCCATCCAACTAGCCATTGCAGGGACAGAATTCGCTCTTCCACAAAAAACTCGAACACGATGAGGTACACCAGCGCTGCTGACAGGAAGTAGCCCACTGGCAACTCAAGTTCACCATACATCACAATGGGAATCGAGGCCACCAACGACACAGCTATCGCGCCCAGCCGCCAGTTTTTGGTCAATCCTACCTTGTAAATGGCCTGCAACATGCGGTGGCTGAACAGAAAGAAGGCCAGCAGCAACAGCACCACGCCCACCATCGCAAGCACGCTCTGTGAGTTGAGGTTAAACACATTTTCAAAATCGAAAACGATGTCGGAGTCGAGGATGATGGACTTGAAAATGCTGCAAACCATGAGCATGGCCAAGTTTACGCTAAAGAAATTGAGCGCAGTGAGGCCGAAGCGAACTGCCAGTGAGGGGTGCGCAAACTCTTTGACCTGAAACTCTCGGTTAAAAAACACCATCATCCAAACGAGCAAGATGATGTTGATGAGCAGCTCGCCCAACGAGTTGACACCGTCCAAGATTGGCTCGGTGAACACTTTCGAGAAGGTCTGGAAAGTGGCAAAATGCTGCGAAAAACCAAAATGAATGGTCAAGTAGCGCACGAAAATGACCGATGCAAGCACAAATGCTGCACCAACCCAAGGCTGGTAGCGCTTGACCAGCATGACGGCCAGGTCGTTGATGAGCACGCCCAAGCTGATGAAGCCAAGCAGGTAGATGAAGAACACCAGCTGCAGGTTGACCCTATCCTTGGCTTGGCCAGTGGCATCGAGCCAGGCCAGCGCTTTGCCGTCCATGTTGCGGATAGCGAACTTGTTGCCGGACTCCTTCAGAAAGACATCTTGCGGAATCGGGAAGTCGTCGGTGATGAATTCATTCTTGAGAAGTTCACTTTTCCTGGAATACTCCCGTTTGATGGGTATCATGGCCAGTGCCGTCACCTCTGGCGAGAGCTTATGTTTGATAAGCTCAAAATAGCCGTTCGGAAGCCGCAGCAGGCGTTTGTTTTCCTCTTGATTGATGAGTTCAGCAGCTTGTTCTGGAGAGAGGTAGGCCCGGTTGTTGAGCCAATAAACCAGGGAGTCGTTTTGGTACAGGCGGATGTTGTAGGGCTTTTTGGTGAGGTCAAGCAGGCGGCTGAGGTCGGCTTCCTGCTCTTGGGAATAGAGGTGCTGAACACCCCGCAACTGTCTGAAAATGAACCCAGTATCCGACAAAAAAGAGTACACTTCCGACTCCTTTTTGTGCAGGCTTCGCTCAATTCGATGGACGTAAGTATCTAGGTGGTCTTCTTTTGAAATACCCAAATCGAAGGCAGTACCCAAGCCAAAGAAAAGCAGGATGGCAGCAATGGCATAGTAAGTTCGCTTTTTCATGGTTTGCTGATTGTAGAACGTAAGATGGTGAATGAGCTTTCCTGTTTGGGTACCAATGAAACGGTGGGGATAGGAAGTATTACTTTTCGCTGAAACCAATGCAGCCGGGGCAAAGTTAAGCTCATTTTACATATTAAAAAATAAATTGCTAAAAATGGCTTAGGCGAGGTATTGATAGCAAAAATTTGGCCGAATTTGTACCACTACAGCCCGCACTGAGCCATCATGGTGCCCCTACATTTTTCACTGGCTGTATCCATGTTCTTGGCGTAATTTCACCCCCGATTTTAGCAACTATTTTTCATCAAAATCAACACGGGACAACATGAAATCGCAGATTCACTTTAGCAAAAAGCTTGCTTTTATTCTCCTAACCATCGTTTTATTGGCTGCTTGCAGCAAAAACGAGCAGAAACCTGCCCCCGCCGCCACAGACACTGGCGAGTTCAAATGGCAAACCGAGACATTTGCCGACAAGAAAATCATCCGCTACCAGGTGCCCGGCTTCGAGAAGCTGTCGCTGAACCAAAAGCTGCTGGTCTATTACCTTACCCAGGCGGGCCTCAGCGGTCGTGACATGATTTACGACCAGAACTACCGCTACAACCTGCCCATCCGCCAGGCCCTCGACAATATCGTGGCTAACTACAAGGGCGACCGCACGGGCAAGGACTGGGACGAGCTACTGCTCTACGCCAAGCAGGTCTGGTTCTCCAACGGCATACACCACCACTACTCGCACGACAAGTTCACCCCTGGTTTTACAAAGGAATATTTTGAAAAAATACTGACCGAAGCGGGCGGCAGCATTTCGCAGGAGGCGCTCACCGCCATGTTCGACCCCAAGGTGGATGCTAAGCGGGTGGAACAGGCCGACGGCGTTGACAACACCCTCGCCAGTGCCGTCAACTTCCATGGCCCAGATGTGACCACTGCCGACGTGAAGGCTTTCTATGAAGCCAAAATGACCAGCGAAGACCCCAAGCCGCTGGAGTGGGGCCTCAACTCCCGCCTCGAAAAAGGTCCGGACGGCAAACTGTTCGAGAACGTCTGGAAATCGGGCAGCATGTATGGCGCTTCCATTGACAAAATCATCTACTGGCTCGAAAAGGCAGTGACCGTTGCCGAAAACGAGCCGCAGAAAAAGGCGCTCACCATCCTGATTGACTACTTCAAAACGGGCGACCTGAAAAAATGGGCCGACTTCAATCTCGCTTGGGTAAAGGCCACCGAGGGCGATGTGGACTATATCCTCGGCTTCGTGGAGGTCTATCACGACCCCATGAGCCAGCGGGGCAGCTACGAGAGCATCGTGCAAATCACTGATTTTGAGGCATCTGAACGCATGAAGGTGCTTGGTACGAATGCCCAGTGGTTCGAGGATAACTCACCGCTGCTTCCTAATCACAAGAAAAAGAACGTGGTCGGTGTGACCTATAAAGTAGTAAACACGGCAGGTGAGTCTGGCGATGCATCTCCCTCCACACCTATCGGCGTAAACCTGCCGAACTCCAACTGGATTAGGGAATTGGGCTCCAAGTCGGTCAGCCTTGGTAATATCGAGGATGCCTACAGCAAGGCCAGCGGCCCAGGCCTCACCGACGAGTTCGCCCACGACGACGAGGAAAAGAAACTGTCCAAGGAGCACGGCGACCTAGCTGGCAAGCTGCATACCGCCCTGCACGAGGTCTTGGGCCATGCCAGTGGTGTGCTCGAACCCGGTGTTGCCGAACCGAGTGTCACTTTGCCCGGCTACTCTTCTACGCTTGAGGAAGCCCGTGCCGACTTGTTTGCCCTCTACTACATCCTTGACCCCAAGCTCATCGAACTCAAGGTGATGCCCTCGCTGGAAGTGGGCAAGGCTGAGTACGACAGCTACATCCGCAACGGCCTCATGCTGCAACTGCGCCGCATACAGCCCGGCAAGAACATTGAGGAGGCGCACATGCGCAACCGCCAGCTCGTGGCACTCTGGGCCTACGAAATGGGCAAAAAGGACAACGTCATCGAGAAAGTGACCCGTGACGGCAAGACCTATTTCGACATCAAGGACTACGACAAGCTGCGTGGCCTCTTCGGTGAATTGCTGAAGGATATCCAACGCATAAAATCACAAGGCGATGCCAAGGCTGGAAAAGCGCTTGTGGAAAATTACGGTGTAAAGGTGGACCAAGCCATTCACCAAGAAGTACTTTCCCGCTCCGAGAAGCTGAACATGCCTCCTTATGGCGGCTTCATCAACCCGAAGCTGGTGCCTGTTACGGACGCCCAAGGCAACATCACGGATGTGAAACTGGAATACCCAGATGATTTCACAAAGCAGATGCTGGAGTATGCGAAGGAGTTTGGTTTTTTGAAGTAAAATAACTGGTGAGTAAGGGCTGCGGGGGTTCAGAAGACTACCGCAGCCTTCCCTCATTCAACGAGTTTAGTGTTACAAGCTATCATAATTTGATTTCCTTATGCTTCAAGAAACAAAAGACAAGATAAAAGCCATACTCAACAGCTGCGTGGAAGGTGCGCTTCGTAGGACCAAGGAAAACAGCTCTCATCGCCCGTTCCATGAGGCTCTCCTATCTAAATCAATGGTGAATGCCTCAGCATTTGAGCGATCTTTTTCGACATCATTTGGCCAAGGGCCTATTGAGCAACTTTCTTTTCTTGTGGCGCAAGACAATGGCTTTGTATGTCAGCGCCAGCGAGTTACACTTACCAACATTTTCAAAGGCGCCGACGACGAGATACACAGGATCATGGCAGCGCTACGGGATGGCGAACGGCGACCAAATTGGAATTCTGAAGTAGAGAAGCTGGCGGCTTTCAGCAAAGGTGATACTATCGTGAGAAGGGTCATTTCCGATTTATGGCTCCAAAAAGACGGTATTGAATACTTTTTTTCCATCAAAACGGTAAAGCCTAACTTAGATCAAACGGAAAATGCCAAGCGGGACATGCTCATGCTAAAGGCCGATAACGCTATGAATCAGCCCTACTTTTGCCTCTACTACAATCCAGGTGGCAATAACAAAGCGGATTATAACTGGACTATCCCCTCCAAGATTTTTGATATGAAAAACGATGAGTGCGTATTGATTGGCAAAGACTACTGGGACACAATCGGAGGGGCCAATACATACGTTAAACTATTAGAAATTTTCGAAGAAGTCGGACGTGAGACTCGCCAGAAAATCATCAATATGTAGGTTCTTCGAATAAAGAATTCATTTGAATTTGGGTGCGCGACTTGAAATCCTTCAACCAAACGTCAGCGGCAGTAAGGTTGTAACGGGAGTACTTGAATTCACCTTGGAAATTCACCTGTTTTCCCTGCATCAAATCCATCAATAATTTACCAATGGCAATGCCAAGGCTAACGGGCACAGCATTCCCAACTTGTCGGTATTGTTCAAGCAAACTCCCCTCAATCTGCCAATCATCGGGAAATTCCTGAATCCTTTTGTATTCCTCAATGCTAAGAGGACGGTCAAGTTCAGGATGTGCCAAGTCAGTAGCGGGCATAGCAGGGTGGGTCACAAGCGTGGGTGAGGGTTCGTCCCAAGCAAGACGTCGCAAAAAACCCGTCTTCCCACCGCCAGAATTGAAGGCATTCCCAAGTGCTTCTTTTTGCAATTCCAATGGAAGGTTACGCCAGTACTGGCCAGGACCCAGCATCCTGTAATACTTGAGCCTTTTTTCGGGAAAAACAACATGGTGGTGCTTTTCGAGCTTTTCCAATCCTTTAACAGCATCCCGGAAAGTACGCCAATTTGGAAGTCCAAAATCACCATTTTCAGCATGGGTAGGCATCAAGAAAGGTGGCTTTTTACCATCCCTGGAACATACGATGATTACACGTTCCCTTTTCTGCGGAGTACCAAAGTTTGCCGCATTGTATAGGTTGAAATTCACTGCATAGCCAGCTTCGCCAAGCAGCTTCAGAATATGTGCCAACGCTCCACCGTTTTGTTCCTCAATATTCAAGGGCGGAAAATTGCTGCCCCGCTCGTTATGCGGCCTATGCTGTAGCGGGGCCGAGAGCAGTCCCCGTACGTTTTCAATCACAGCATACTTAGGTCGTAGGGTCGTGATTAGGTTGATAAAACTTAAAAATACATTCCCTCGCTCATCCTCAAAGCCCTTGCGCTTCCCTGCCGTGCTAAAGGCTTGGCAGGGAGGCCCCCCAACAATGAGGTCTATTTCGTCATCTTGCTCAAGTCCAGCCATGTACTTGATTTCAAGCGGCTTATATTTCAACAAATCACCTATTAAGGTAATGTTCGGCTTATTTTTAAGTATGGTTTTCCTGCAAGCATTGTCAATTTCGCAAGCCAAAAGTGTGTCAAAGCCAGCTTTCTCCAGACCTATGTCCAATCCCATTGCTCCGCTGAAAAAACTCAAGGCGATGGGCCTGCCTTTCTTGTTCGAAAACTCGCTCCGTGACCAATCATTGACTTGGTCTTCTGCCACGCCACAAGAGTTAGAGTCGTAATAACGTTTCACTGCCTCAGTAGTGACCATCCATGATTTCCCTAGCCGCTGGGCGGCTAGTTTGCCCTTTCTACACAGATTACGAACCTGCTGGGGAGTTAGATTTAGCGTTTCTGCTACAGCGTTAACATCAAGATAGGTACTGTTCATTTTTTCTTTTACGAAAATATTTTAAGTACCAAATGAACGATTTTCTTTGTTCTTTGTGAAGTGTTGAAGCTGAATTTTTTCCACAAATTACAACTGCCCCCACGCAAACAGCAAAAACAACACTCCAATTACTATCCGATACCAGCCGAATCCCGTGAAGCCGTGCTTTTCGAGCAGCTTCACAAACCATTTCACTGCAAAAATGGCAGTGATGAACGCCACCACGAAGCCAATGCCAATCGTCGTCCACTGGTCACCGCTGATGGTGCCCTCGAATTCGAAGAGGTCTTTGGCCGATGCGGCTATCATGGTAGGGATGGCTAGCAGAAAGGAAAACTCGGCAGCGCTTTTCTTCGAAAGCCCGTTGAACATACCGCCGATGATGGTCGCAGCTGCCCTCGACACACCCGGTATCATCGAAATGCACTGGAAACAGCCGATGAAAAATGCCTGCTTGTAGCTGATGTTTTCCAGTTCTTCCGGCATTTGCTCACCTTGTTTCATGCGCTTGTCGAGCAGGATGAGGATGATGCCACCAATGATGAGCGAAGTGGCCACCACCCAGTGGTTGACAAGGTAGGTATTGATGATTTTGTAAAACAAGGCTCCAAGCACCGCCGACGGTAGGAAAGCAACGAACAGCTTACCGTAGATGTCGAATTTCAAGATGAACCGCTTGGCATACAGCAGCACAATGGCCATGATGGCACCGAGTTGGATGACAATCTCGAAAGTCGAGGTGAAGGCGTCCTCGTGGTTACCCAGCAGGTAGTTGAGCAGAATCATGTGCCCAGTGCTGGAGATGGGGAGGAACTCCGTGAGCCCCTCAACGATGGCGGTCAGTATGGCATCAATTAAAGACATGGTCTAATTGGCTGATTTTCAGTGTACTGGAAACTAAAAAAGTGCATACCCCTGCTACGAGGATGCACTTTTTTTTATGAAAGCGAAGCCGAAGTATTACATCGTGGCGATGTGGTGCATCAAGCTGCTCTTGAGGTTTGCAGCTTTGTTGCCATGCCAGGTGTTTTTCTTGGCCAATTTGTCAATCATGCTAACGACTTTGGGGAGGAATTTTTCTGCCTCGTCCTTAGTCTCTAGTGCCCGCAGCGCCTTGATGGCAGTACGTGCTGTTTTTTTGCTGTGACGGTTGCGTGCACGCTTCTTTTCGTCTTGGCGGATGCGTTTCTTCGAAGATTTATGATGTGCCATATCTTGAACAAAAAATGGTTTTAGACTTCCTGAAAAGGTATTTTTTGAACACCTTTTTCAAATGGACGGCAAAGATAGGGAAATTGAAACGAGAAAATGAAGGGATGCAAGAAGTTTTTTCCTGATTTTTTCCAGATTGACAATTCTCCGAAGCCTCCCTGCCGCAACACAAGCCCTGTACAGCAGCCGCACTCCTACTCTTCCTTGGCCTCTTGTCCGAGGACAAACCGCCGCCGCCGACCTGCCCCGCAAAGTCGCACCAAAAATGGGTAAACTAGACAGCCCTACTTTATCCTTTTCCCAATCTGGACAACTGGTTGCACGTTTGAAAAATTGGGTATGTCACGCATCAGCGTCTCACCGTGGTGGCCCATGCCCATTTCCATTTCTTCCACGTTGTTGAAGACCAAACGGGCAACAATGGAAAACGGGGCAGGTACATTGGGCATCGGTGTACCAATGGACTGCTCAACGACCACCTCCCTCATCCCCATCGGCTTCAGCAGCCGCTCAACCATCGGTACGTGATTGCTCATGTAATAATCCAAGTTGAACGTGCTTTCGGCGGTTTTCGGATAAAAAACGGACACGGTAATCATGGCAATGTCTTTTTGTTTAAAAATACGGTAGCCGAGATAACGACCCCGCTTTGACTGGGCAATTTAGACCAGATGTGCTGAGAAAAGTATGAGTTTGACGGGCGGAACGAGTGATTTTTGTCAAAAAACAAGGCGCTCTCACAGAACAACGCATAACACGCTAATTCGCCTATAATTCCCTACCTTTGCACCCTTTTCCGCAAAACTCCACCACAAACACGAAGTACAAACATGATAACAGTAGATAACGTAGGCCTCCAGTTTGGCAAGCAAGTGTTGTTTGACGAAGTGAACTTGAAGTTCACCCGTGGCAACTGCTACGGCGTCATCGGCGCCAATGGTGCTGGCAAGTCCACATTCCTCAAAATCCTCAGCGGCGAGATAGAACCAAACCGGGGAAGCGTCACCATTGACCCAGGAAACCGCATGGCGGTGTTGAAGCAGAACCACTTCGAGTTCGAGGAGGAGACCGTGCTGAACACCGTGCTGATGGGCCACAAGGAAATGTACCGCATTGCGGAAGAGAAGAACGCCATCTACATGAACCCCGACGCCAGCGAGGCTGATGGGCTGCGGGCCGCCGAACTGGAAAACGAATACGGCCACATGGGCGGCTGGACGGCAGAAAGCGATGCCGCCGAACTCCTCAGCAACATGGGCATCAAAGAAGACCTGCACTACAAACTGATGAAGGAGCTTACAGGCCCCGAAAAAGTGAAGGTGTTGCTGGCGCAGGCCCTATTTGGCAACCCCGACCTGCTCCTGCTCGATGAGCCCACCAACGACCTCGACGCCGAAACGGCCACTTGGCTCGCCGATTTCTTGGCGGACTACCAAAACACGGTCATCGTTGTTTCGCACGACCGCTACTTCCTCGACATGGTGTGTACGCACATGGTGGACATTGATTTCAAGAAAATCAAAATCTTCAGCGGCAACTATACCTTCTGGTACGAGACCAGCCAGCTGATGATGCAGCAGCGGGCCAACAAGGACAAAAAGACCGAAGCCAAGCGGGCTGAGTTGATTGAGTTCATCGCCCGGTTCAGCGCCAACGCCTCGAAGAGCCGCCAAGCCACTAGCCGCAAAAAGGCGCTGGAAAAGCTCAACATTGACGAGCTGGAGCCGTCGAGCCGCAAATATCCGTTCATCCACTTCCGGCCCGACCGGGAACCCGGCGACCAGCTACTGAGGGTGAGCAACCTCAGCAAGCACGACCAGAACGGCGACCTGTTGTTCAGCAATCTCAGCTTCACGATGAATCGGGGGGAAAAGATTGCCCTGCTTGGCCGCAACACCACTGCCGTGAACACGCTCTACGACGTGCTGGCGGGCGTCACGCCTCCCGACACTGGCACAGTGGAATTTGGCCAGACCATCACTGTGCAGTACATGCCGAACGAGAACACGCAGTTTTTCACCAAAGACCAAGACATCAACCTCGTGGACTGGCTTCGCCAATATTCCAAAGAAAAAGACGAGCAGTTCATCCGGGGCTTCCTCGGCAGGATGCTGTTCAGCGGCGAAGAGGTTTACAAGCAGTCGAGCGTGCTTTCTGGTGGCGAAAAAGTGCGCTGCATGCTCTCCAAGACCATGCTCGGCGGCCCCAATTTCCTGCTCCTCGACGAGCCTACGAACCACCTCGACCTCGAATCCATCACGGCGCTGAACAACGCACTCGTGGAGTTCAAGGGCAACCTCATCATGACTTCACATGACCATGCCCTGCTTTCTTCCGTGGCAAACCGCATCATCGAAATCGGCCCAAAAGGCTATATTGACAGCCTGATGAGCTTCGACGAATACATTAAATCGGAGAAAATACGAGCGCAGAAGGAGGAGTTGTACAAGGGAATGGCATTGGTTCATGCGTAAATAAAAATGGAGAACTGAAAATTGAGAACGCCAAAAGCGATAGCTTCAATTCTCCATTTTCAATTTTCAATTCAAATGATTACTCTCGGCAAATACAACCGCCTCCGGGCTGTCCGCCAAACGGACAACGGCGTCTACCTCACCGACCGAGAAGGCACGAGGGAAGTGCTGTTGCCCAACAAGTACATCCCCGAAGAAGGCTTGGAGGAAGGGCAACTGCTGCGAGTCTTTATTTTCAAGGACTCGGAAGACCGCATCACCGCCACCACCGCCGAGCCGCTCATCCAACTCAACGAGTTTGCCTGCCTGCAAGTGCGGGAAGTGAACCAAGTCGGTGCCTTCCTCGACTGGGGCCTCGAAAAAGACCTGATGGTGCCCTTCAAGGAGCAGCCGGGCCGCATGTCGGTGGGCGGTTGGTACATGGTTTATCTGTTTTTGGATGAAAAAACCGAGCGCCTCGTGGCCAGTGGTCGTTACCAGAAGTTTTTGGAAAAAGAGGAAATTGACCTTAAAAATGGGCAAGCTGTGGATGTGCTCATTGATGACCAAACCGACCTCGGCATCAACGTCATCGTCAACCACCGCTACCGTGGCCTGATTTACGATAGTGAACTGTTCGAGCAGGTACAGCGGGGCGACCGCCGCAAGGGGTTCGTCAAATTGGTGCGCACCGATGGCAAGTTGGACGTCACGCTCCAGCGCCCCGGCTATGCCAAGGTGGAAGACACCGCCGACAAATTGCTTCGCAAGCTCAAGGAGAACAACGACTTTCTGCCGTTCGGTGACAAGAGCAGCCCGGAAGACATCGCTCGGGTGTTCGAGATGAGCAAAAAAACCTTCAAAATGACGCTCGGCAAGCTGTTCAAAGAACGAAAAGTGCGCATTGAGGAAAACGGAATTTACCTCGAACCCAAAAAGCGAAAGTAAGCGCCCCGACAGGCATGAACATCTCCATTGTTTTTCCTGCCAAACCAACCGCAACAGTCAGACGGTTGGCGACTCATGCACTCCGAATATCCAACGAATTGTGTTGAAGCCTTTCGGCATAAAAAGCCATTAATCTGCCAACCTGAACTATGCGCAAGATTCTCAGCCATTTTCGTTCCACTGCCCCACTGGCCATCGTACCCTATTTGGGCTTTGCCAACCACGAGCGTTTCTTCCTGAAAGGCAGGGTGTTGGAGGATGGCGGCATCTTCAAGGGCAAAAGCGAAAGCCTTCTACGCAACCTGCTGGACAGCCTCCGCCGCTTCGAGAGCGATGAAATCGCTGGGGCAAAACTGGTCGTGCGAGTGGCGGGCAGTGAGCACCAAGTCGTGACAGATGAAGAAGGGTATTTCACACTGGAAAAAAGCTGGGACACCCCAGCCGCCCAATCCGAAAACTGTTGGGTACCTGCCTCGGTGCGGCTCATCGAAAGCCCAAAAGGTGGCGCTCTCCCCACCGATGACTCCCCAACCGAACTTCTGCTGCCCTCCAAAAATACCAGCTTCGGCATCATCAGCGACATTGACGACACGGTGCTGCAAACCCACGTCACCTCCCGCTTCAAGCTAAAAATGGCTTATGCCACCTTCTTCAAGGACAGCCACCAACGCCTGCCAATAGAGGGCATACCTGACTTGATGCGGGCACTCGAAAGGGGCAGCGATGGACAGCGGCAAAACCCCGTGTTTTATGTCTCCGACTCCCCCTGGAACATCTACGACCTACTGTCGGATTTCATGGAACTGCAAGCATTGCCAAAAGGCCCCATCCTGCTGCGGGACTACGGTACGCACATGCTCCAGCGAGGCAACGACCGCCCTGTTCACAAGCTCGATGCTTTTCGACAAATCATAGGCATGTACCCCGGCCTGCCTTTTGTCATGCTCGGCGACACAGCCAGCAAGGATGCCGACTATTACCTGCAAATGGCCGAGGAGTTCTCTGGGCAAGTGTTGGCCATCTACATCCGGCAAACGAGGGACAACGACAACGCCCGCCGCATTGCGAAGCTGATAGAAACCAACTCGCACATTCCAGCTGTGCGGGTGCATTCCTCTGCCGAGATTTGGGCGGATGCCAGAAAACGGGGACTGGTGATTTGAGGTATCACCCCATTCGAATCGGCTTTTCGAGGTAGTCCATTCCACCATTTTTACAAATAAAAACGCCCGACAGGTCAAGCCTGCCGGGCGTTTGTTTTACCATCAGAACTCGAACGATACCGCTTATCCATCAGCGTAAAAACCAGCGCTTTAGCCAAATTTATTCACAAAATAACCCTTAAAGTGCCATATATCCCCGATGCTTTCCTTTAATTTGCCGCCTAACCAAACGCTAACCTATGGAATTACTGCTTGCAGTCACCTTTGTTTTGGGCTATGCAGCCATTGCTTTTGAGCACCCTATCAAAATCAACAAAGCCGCTTCGGCGCTCATCACAGGGGTCGTTTGCTGGACGATTTACATGCTCTACAGCACCGATGCGCACGAGGTCAACCACCATTTGGAAGAGCACCTCGGAGAGGTCTCTGGCATCTTGTTTTTCTTGTTGGGCGCTATGGTCATTGTGGAGCTGATTGATGCCCACGATGGTTTTCAAATCATCACCGACCGCATTAAAACCACCAACGCCCGAAAGTTGCTTTGGCTGATAGGGTTCATCACCTTTTTCCTTTCCGCTGCGCTTGACAACCTCACGACCACCATTGTCATGATTTCGCTTTTGCGCAAAATCGTGAACGACCAGCAGGACCGGCTATTTTTTGCGGGCATCATCGTCATCGCTGCCAATGCGGGTGGTGCATGGTCGCCGCTGGGCGACGTGACCACCACCATGCTATGGATTGGCAACCAAATCAGTGCAGGAGCCATCGTTTTGAAGGTTTTCCTGCCCAGTATCGCCTGTTTGGCGGTGCCACTGCTCTACCTCAATTGGAAAATGAGGAAAGATGCCCCCACCATCCCCGCTATTCGGGAGAAAAAAGCGGGGCAAACAACCACGGCTCGTGAGCGCAAAATCGTGTTTGCACTTGGTGTCGGCGGACTTCTGTTTGTGCCTATTTTCAAAACCCTAACACACCTGCCACCCTACATGGGCATTTTATTGTCCCTTGGTGTACTCTGGGTAGTCACCGAACTCATGCACCACGAAAAGGACACAGAAGAAAAAGGTGTGCTCTCGGTGGTGCATGCCCTTCGGAAAATCGACGCTGCGAGCGTGCTGTTTTTCCTCGGCATCCTAATTTCCATTTCAGCGCTACAGTCAGCGGGTATGTTGTCTGAATTGGCCACTTGGCTCTCCGAGACCATCGGCAACCAAGACGTTATCGTCGTGGCCATCGGATTGCTCTCAGCCGTGGTGGACAACGTGCCTTTGGTGGCAGCGGCACAGGGCATGTATCCCCTTGAACAGTTCCCAACCGACCACTCGTTTTGGCTCTTCCTGGCTTACTGCGCTGGTACGGGGGGCAGTGCCCTAATTATCGGCTCGGCAGCGGGCGTGGCAGCGATGGGCATGGAACAAATCAACTTTTTTTGGTACTTGAAAAAAATCAGCTTGCTGGCACTACTCGGGTATTTTGCGGGCGTGGCAGTTTATCTTTTACAAGCACAAATTTTTTGAAAATGAACAGTGAAGCTTTAATCATGTGGCTGGCCACGGTGGCCATTGCGGGTGGCTTTTGCGGCTATTTTTTCTTTCGGGTTTTGACGGCAAAAAAACGGCCAGAACCGGATTCCTACTCCGGTAACGACAACCAACAATGAGCACTTATGCCATCATTATTCTGCTGTCCGGGTTGGTCATTTTCTCCTACCTGTTCGACCTTTTTGCGAAGCGCACCAAAGTGCCTGCGGTGCTGCTTTTGTTGGCAACTGGAGTTGGCCTGAAGCTCATAGCCAATGCCTTCCACTTCGAGGGTATTGACTTTTCAAAAGTATTGCCGCTGCTGGGCACCATAGGGCTTATCCTTATCGTACTGGAAGGAGCCTTGGAACTGCATTTTACACCGGACAAGATGCAGGTGATTCTAAAATCGCTGGGTGCAGCTTTCGTCTTGTTGGTAGTATCGTCATTGCTCATCGGCTGGCTTTTTGTTTATATCACCGATGCACCCTTCAAGACCTGCCTTCTGAACGCCGTACCTTACGGAACCATCAGTTCAGCCATCGCCATACCATCCGTTGCCAACTTAATTGCCTCGAAAAAGGAATTCATCGTGTACGAATCTACCTTCTCGGACATCCTTGGCATCATGCTTTTCAACTTCCTGCTGTACAACGAGGAAGTTTCTGCGGGTTCATTCTTGGGCTTGACGATGGAGACGGTGCTGATATTGACATTGGCTACTGGGTTTTCTTTTTTCCTGCTGTACCTGCTTAGCCGCATCCAACACCATATCAAGTTCTTCTTGATTTTGGCCATCTTGATGCTGATTTATGCCGTTGGCAAACAATTCCACTTGTCAACGCTCATTATCATCCTGATTTTTGGACTGTTCCTCAACAACACGCAACTGTTTGATTTTGAATGGTTTAAAAAACTGTTTGCATACCCGTCTTTTGATAAGGACCTAGAACAACTGCATATCCTCACTGCCGAAAGTGCTTTTCTAATCCGCACCTTTTTCTTTGTCATTTTTGGCTTCACAATGGAGTTCGGCTACCTAGCCGACGTGCCCACGGTTGTGAATGGGCTTGCCGCAGTCCTCATCATTTACATATTGCGTTGGTGCTACCTGCGGTTCTTCGCCAAAATCGACCTGAACCCAGAAGTGTTCATAAGCCCCCGGGGGCTTATCAGCATCCTGTTGTTTTTCAGCATCCCCGATTCCGAACGACTGCTCGGCATTGGCAGTGGGTTGTTGCTTTGCGTCATTTTGGCCACAAGTTTAGTGATGACCTTCGGCTTGGTTCGTGTTAAAGCACTGCCAACTGCCGAAACTAGTACCACCGAGACACCGTAGCAATACTCCGCAAACAAAATGCCTATCAAATGAGCACCACCAAACTGCCCGCCATACTTTTCGTCGAAGACGAGCCCAAGGTCGCCGCCTCCATCAAGCAGGGGCTGGAGGAGAACGGCTACGAAGTGGACCTCGCCCCCGATGGGGCAGTGGGCAATTTTTTGGCCTCCACCAACAAATACGACCTCATCCTGCTGGATGTCAACCTGCCGCATGTAAGCGGTTACGAGGTGTGCCGTAGCGTTCGGGCGAAAGACCCCAAAGTGCCCGTCATCATGCTGACGGCCATGCAGTCCATCGAAAACAAAATCACTGGATTCGATGCGGGCGCCGACGACTACATCGTCAAACCCTTCGACTTTCGGGAACTGCTGGCCCGGGTGAAGGTCTTTTTGAAGCGAAGTGTCTCCGAAGCCGAAACACCTCAGGACGTCGTGCTCAACGTGGCCGATTTGGAGCTAAACACCTCCTCCAAGACAGTGTACCGACGGGGCATGCCCATTTCGCTCACAGCCAAGGAGTTTGCCCTGCTCGAATTCCTGCTGCGCCGCAAGGGGCGGGTGGTCAGCCGCACCGAAATCAGTGAGTTTGTTTGGGATGTCAACTTTGACACAGGCACCAACGTGGTGGACGTTTACATCAATTTTTTGCGCAAAAAAATTGACAAAAACTTCGAGCCGAAACTAATCCACACCAAACCCGGCATGGGCTATTTTTTGAAGGAGCTATGAATGTCCAAACCAAACTGACCCTGCGGTTCAGCATCATCGTCGCCTCGATACTCGTGTTCTTCTCGGTGGCGGTGTATGTATTTTCGGCGAGGTTTCGCAGTGCAGAGTTCTACGAACGCCTCGAAACCAGAGCAACCACGACGAGTCGCCTGCTCATTTCCGTACAGGAGGTGGACCGGACTTTGCTGCGCATCATTGACAAGAATTCGATAGCCTTGCCGCAGGAGCAGATTCTGGTGTTTGACAAAAACAATCAACTAGACTACAGCAGTGTAGAAGACCCCGACATCAAGTATTCAAATGCATTGCTCGATCGTATCCGCAGAGAGCGCAGCATTCGTATTGTAGTTGGAGAGCTAGAGCAGATCGGATTTGTTTACCCTTCGGGCAATCAAGAGTTTGTCGTTTTGGCTTCGGCCTTCGACAAATACGGTCGCAGCAAGCTCCGAAACCTGCGCACCATCCTGATTTTCGGGCTGTTATTCGGCCTCGGCATCATCATCCTCACGGGCTGGATTTACGCCCGACAGGCGCTAGAGCCACTGGCAAACATCAACGAACAGGTATCCAACATCAATGCTGGCAACCTCGATCGGCGGGTAGATGAGGGCAACCGCACCGACGAAATCGCCCGACTTGCCATGAACTTTAACAAGATGCTCGCCCGGCTCGAAACTGCCTTCGAAATGCAACAGAGCTTTGTTTCCAGCGCTTCTCACGAACTGCGTACGCCGCTGGCAGCCATGCGCAGCCAGCTCCAAGTCTCGCTTGCCAAGGAGCGCTCAGCCGAGGAGTATCGCTCCACCTTGCAGTCCCTCCTCGACGACACGGATGCATTCGTCCGGCTCACTACGGGCTTGCTGCACTTGGCCCAGTCGAATGTGGATGGCCAACGCTTCCGCTTTGTGCCCTGCCGGGTGGACGAAGCACTGTTCAATGCCCAAGAAGAACTGTCCAAGCTGCACCCGAACTACCACTTCCAATTGGACTACGATACCCTGCCCGAAGACGAAGGAAGCCTCACCATTTCTGGCAACGAGGTGCTGCTTGTCATCGCTTTCGTCAACTTCATGGACAATGCCTGCAAGTTTTCTACTGACCACACCGTCCGCATTTCCCTCACTTCCTCGGAAAGGCAGGTTGAAATTCGCTTCAGCGATACTGGAATTGGAATTCCTTTAGACGAGCAAGAGAAAATCTTCAGCCCATTCCATCGGGCTGCGAATGCACAGGGCGTGGCCAAAGGACATGGTATCGGTCTTTCGCTCTGCCAAAGAATCGTGGAGTTGCATGGCGGAGCCATCGCTCTGAAATCAGCATCGGGCAAAGGCAGCCAATTTAGCGTAACCCTACCCATCAGCTAGGCTTCCCTTATTTTAATTTATTTTTAATTGGCCTTTAATAGCGCTTTAAATGGCCCAACTGAATCTTTGCACCGTAACGAGCAAAGAGCAGTTAATGAATATTGTGAAAGCGTTTTAGCATTAGTGTGTACCCCAACGACCGCTTTATCATGTTTAGCAAACTTCAGAGCTACCCCCTCAGCGAATGCAGGGCATCAAAATTCCTGTTCTGCTGAGGGGACTCTGAACGAGCACATCCGATTATAAAATAACACCCATGCATTTTTTTAAACTACTTGATTCTTGCTTCACCCAAGCTAATCATGCTGTTTCTTCAAACCTGCGCCCGAAGGCCCAACCTTCTTTGGCAGCTTCTCTAACCAAATCTTTCCATCATCATTTTAAAGGAAAAAATGCCAGCCCTACTGGCGTAACCCGCAGGTGAATCACCGCAATAATGCATTGCGCATCGCAATGCTCCAAGAATAGATTTCTGAGCAGTCGTTTATAATAAGTAGTGTAATTCTTACCCATCAAAGGGCAATTGCCCCGCAAATGAGCGGGGCAGTTTTTTTCTTAATTTTAGAAAAATCATAGCTAAATGGGACGAGCGCTAGCGGTCTCCCATGAACATATTTCACAATCAAAAACCTATTACGCATGAGAAAAATGGTTCTCCTTTTTTTCCTTTTCAGTTTGTGCAGCGCCCCCCATCTGTGGGCAGGAGGTCAACTTGCAGACTCCCTGATAGTGGCGGTTGACAGCGTCCACAGCCCAACCTGCCTCAACGGCAGCAATGGGGCTATCTACATCTCCATCACTGGAGGCACAGCCCCGTTCAGCATCATCTGGACCGACGGTGAAACCGCCGAAGACCTCACCAACCGGCCAGCAGGCTACTACGGCGTTACCGTCACCGATGCCGACAGCACCCAGGCCATCCTCGACAGCATCTGGCTCCCAATGCCTACAAACCCCGTCAGCGCTGCTATTTCGCTGGTTAAATCACCGGGATGCAATGGAATTCCGGGAGCATTGGCAGCTGAGGCAATCGGCGGTACCTTCCCCTACAGCTTTGAATGGGGCAACGGTGAAACCACTGACACCATTGGCAATCTCGCCGCTGGCATCTACGACCTCACCGTGACGGATGCCAACGGTTGCACGGCGATTTCCTCCTATTTATTGGAACCGCAATTCCCGGATATTGCTCTATCGGCAGATGGGAATATCACCTGTGACCGAGACATCGTGCGCCTTGACGGCTCGGCGAGTATCCTCGGACCCAATGACGTTTTCGCTTGGTCGGCCTCCAACGGCGGGCAGTTCATTTCCCCAATCGATACACTCGTGACCTTCACGGACGCCACTGGCACCTACTCTTTGACCATCACCGACACCCTGTACGGCTGTGTCTCACTGGCAGAAATCACCATCGCCGCCGACACGACGCTACCCCTGGTAGATGCTGGCTTAGACCTGTTTATGCCCTGCACCAACTCCCTTGACACGCTCTCAGCAACGGCATCGGCAGGCACCAACTTCACCTATGAATGGGAAGCACAAAGCGGCGGCAACATCGTGACAGGAGGCAACTCCCTCGCACCAATCATCAATCATGCAGGCATTTTCATCCTCACTGTCACAAACACGGAAAATAGTTGCGTGTCCACCGATACGGTAATTGTTAAAGGCAACAACGCTCCACCAACGCTGGTGGTCGAGGGTGGCGAATTGACTTGTGCCCAAACGGAGGTCCAACTGCTGGCACAATTGGACACCACCAACATCAGCTGGGGCTGGACTGGGCCAAACGGCTTCACCTCCACAGAACTAAACCCAACAGCACAAGAAGCCGGCGATTATTTGTTCACGGCAACCGACACGCTCACTACCTGCACCAGCGTGGCAATCGCTACAGTGCTGGCCAACAACGAGCCACTCACGCTTACCGTGACGGGAGGTACAATTACTTGTGCAATCAACGCTGTCGAACTGACTTTCACCGCCTCTTCTTCGGACATTTCGTTTAGCTGGACAGGTCCAAATGGCGAAACTTACAGCGAGCCAAACCCCATGGTCAGCGAAGCTGGCGACTACACCCTGACAGTTACCGACACGCTGAGCACCTGCATTTCAACAGCAGTATCCACGGTCACAACGGACACGCTGGCCCCAATTGCCGATGCGGGCACTGGTGGTACGCTGACCTGCACAGTCACCGAACTGCAACTCGACGGGTCAGCCTCTTCCCAAGGTGCTGATTTCACCTACCATTGGACTACCGCCGACGGCAACATCGTCGAAGGTGCAGACGGCCTTACCCCAACGGTGGATGCCCCCGGCACCTACACCCTCACCGTCACGAACATCCTGAACGGCTGCACCGACGATGACGGCGACGTAGTAGTTGAAGACACCACGACGCCAATCGCTTCCGCCGATGGTGGCACACTGACCTGCGTGATTACTTCCGTGGCATTGCAAGCCAACATCATGTCAACTGACGTGGTTTTTGGCTGGACGGGACCAAACGGCTTTACCTCCAATGAGCTGAACCCGACCGTATCGGAGCCGGGCAACTACATCCTCACGGCCACGGACACGCTGAACGGATGTAGCACCGAGGTCAGCGCATTTGTTTTTGAAGACACGATAATACCGGGCATTGAGGCGACAGGCGGAACCATCAACTGCCTACAAACCCAGGTGACATTGAGCGCCACCTCGCCAAGCCCAAATGCCGTCTTTGCATGGGCTGACGCAAACGGTGTCATATCCAATGAGCCAACCGTAACCGTTAGCGAAGCAGGCAGCTACATCGCTACCGCGACGGACACACTCAACGGCTGCACTAGCGGCCAAGTCGTGCTGGTAGAATTGGACACAGTAGCACCCATCGCTGATACGGGTACTGGTTTCAACCTCGACTGCAACGTGTCCAGCGGCCAACTCGACGGCTCGGCTTCTTCGCAAGGCGCTGACTTCACCTATCATTGGATAACAGCCGACGGCAATATCGCCGCCAATGCGGACAGCCTCAACCCAACCGTGGACGCTCCCGGCACTTACACCCTCATCGTCACAAACACAGTAAACGGTTGCTCCGCAACTGCCGAGGTGACGGTGACGCAAACCCCAACCATCACTGCTAACGTGACGACCTCCGATGCCACTTGTTTTGGAAATGCCAATGGCTCGGCCAGCGTGTCGGTCAGTGGCGGGGCAGGAACCTACAGCTACCTCTGGTCAAACGGCAGCACCGAAGCCACGGCATCGGGTTTGACCGCAGGCACTTACAGCATAACCGTGAGCGACGAGGCAGGTTGCAGTGCTGCAGCAACCGCCACGGTTAGCCAGCCAAGCGCGCTCAGCATCGCTACCAGCAGCACGGCGCAGAGCTTCCCCGGCACAAACGATGGCACGGCCACTGCCGACCCAAGCGGTGGCACAGCGCCCTACTCGTTGGTCTGGAGCAATGGTGAAACCACAGCCACCATCACCGACCTCGCACCAGGCGCTTACACGGTCACGGCGACCGATAACCTCGGCTGCACCGCCATTGGCACTGCTAACGTCAATGCATTCGATTGTCAGTTGACGGGTTCCATCACCGTCACCAACGCCTCTTGTTTTGGTACAAATACTGGTGAAGCCACGCTCACGCTCACGAACGATATTGCTCCGGTGCAGTTCGTTTGGTCAAACGGCGACTCACTGGCCACGGCCAGCGGACTTGCGGCTGGAACTTACAGCGTGACAGTGTCGGACAGCACGACTTGTTCATTGTTTTTCAACTTTGAAATCACGCAGCCAGCCGAGCTGCTATTAAGTGAGCTGCTGCACACGGACGTCTTTTGCGCCAGCGACACAACTGGATCGGTAACGGCTGCCGTCAACGGCGGTGTACAACCGTACAGCTTTGCTTGGTCAAATGGCAGCACCGAAGCCACGGCGAGCACCCTCGGCATAGGCAGCCACACACTCACGGTCACGGACGCCAACGGCTGCGAAGCCACACTGACGACGAGCATCGTGGCAACGGATGCCGAGCCGCCTGTGCTGGTTTTGGCAAACGTTGTCGCTGCACTTGACGACAACGGCCAAGCGACCGTCATCGCTGAACTTTATGACAATGGCAGCTACGACAATTGCGGCAGCATCGCTACTTGGGCGGTCAGCCAATCGCAGTTCGATTGCAGCGAAGTGGGCACGCACGTCGTGACCGTCACGATTACCGACTCCAACGGCAACGAGACCTCCGGCACAACCGAGGTGACGATTGAGGACAAAACTGCACCAACGCTCGTTTGCCCCGACAACATATCGGTGGGAGCTTGCAACCCCGAAGTGAGCTTTGACCTGCCTTTCGTGAGCGACAACTGTGGCGTTGACCTTTCGTTACTGACGCAAACAGGTGGTTTGCCATCCGGCTCCGTTTTCCCAACGGGCACTACGACGCAAACCTTCGAGTACACCGATGCCTCCGGCAATACCAGCACTTGCAGCTTTGACATCACGGTAGCGGATGAACTGACTTTTGGTGCTGTGCTTTCCGATGCTACCTGCGCTGGCGCTTGTGACGGCGCCGTGGGTTTGACCATCAGCGGCGGCCTACAACCCGTGACCGTTACTTGGAGCAATGGCGGTGACGGCACTGGCCTTTGCGCAGGCAGCTACTCAGCTACTGTGAGCGATGCAGATGGCTGCAGTACCGTGCTCGACTTCACGATTGGCGAGCCACTTCCATTGGAACTTACCTTGAACTTTACCAACCCTGTTTGCCCTGACGACCTCACTGGCACCATCGAAGCGGTGGTGACGGGCGGCACGCCTTTGTACAGTTTCGACTGGTCGAATGGCAGCACGGAAGACAGCATAACAGGCTTGGGCGCTGGCGTTTTCACTTTGGTTGTAACCGATTTTCAAGGCTGTTCCCTCTCAGAAACAGTAACACTGGTTGCGACCGACAACGAAGCGCCTGCCCTTGTCCTGCAAAATGCTAGTGTTGGATTGGGCGTCAATGGCAGCGTTTCACTTAACCCTGCACTCTTCGATGCAGGCAGCAGCGACAACTGCGGCATCGCTTCATGGTCGGTGACGCCCAACAGTTTTGATTGCAGCAACCTTGGCGACCATCTGGTGAGCATCACGGCCACCGATGCCAACGGCAATAGCAGCACCGGCACAGCAATCGTGACCATCTTGGATGATGTAGCTCCCACAATCACTTGCCCCGCAAATTTGATTTTGAGCTACTGCAATACCACGGCTTCATTCAACCTGCCAGCAGTGGCAGACAACTGTCCAATCAACCTTGCAGGCTTAGTACAAACCAGCGGCTTACCGTCTGGCTCGAACTTCCCAACAGGCGAAACGGTGCAGGCCTTTAGCTACACCGACCCAGCCGGCAACAGCGCCACTTGCAGCTTCACGGTGACGGTGGTCGAAACTGCCAACATCGTCCCCAGCTTCACCGACGCCACCTGCAATGGCCTTTGCAACGGTTCGGCCAGTGTGGCCATCAGCGGCGGCGTACCACCAATCAGCATTGCCTGGAGCAATGGCCAAACAGGCACAACCGCTACCAACCTCTGCGCTGGAGCGTACATCGCATCCGTGACGGACGCTGTTGGTTGCCTGCAAACGCTGGCTTTCATCATCAGCGAGCCAACTGCCCTTCAACTTACGGTGGACGAGGTGAGCAACGACCTACACGGTACTGGAATCGGTTCCGTACAAGTAAGCATCAACGGCGGTACCACGCCATACAGCTACACCTGGACATTGAACGGCCAGACCATCGCTACAACGCAAGATTTGGCTAACCTCAATGCAGGCACCTACGCAATCGTCGTTACCGATGGCAACGGCTGCACCATCCAGAGTGGCAATATCGTCGTGGAAAACTTGACGGGCACTGAAGAGCCAGTTTGGAGCGAGGGCGCTGCGCTGCAACCGAACCCAGCTTCCAGCTACACGCAGGTTATGTTTAAACAGCCTGTCACCGAACCACTTGACGTACAGGTGTTTGATTTAACTGGCCAATTAGTAATACAACGCAGCTTTGACAGCCAGACCGACAACATACGCCTCGATTTGACGGGGCTTGCATCGGGTGTTTACCACATAAAGCTTCATTCAGCGGGTGGTATGGCCGTGCGCCGTTTGGTCGTGACTCAATAGCGTTTTTTTTTATTAAAAAGTAACCACACAGCGAGCCCTGCATCCACTGCCCCACTCCCTCCGAGGGGTGGCGGGTGCAGGCTCGCTGGACTTTTTGCACTCATCATTCGAAACTCCTCCTACCCTAATTTTCCTTCATCATGAATACAAAAAAAACAATCATCATCATATTTGCCGTCTTGCTACTAGGCCTGTTTTTATTGAGCTTCCAAGCTTATAACCTCAGCGCAGAAAACGACAGGTATGCCAAACGCATCAAAAAACTGGAGCAAGAAGTGAGTGATTATGGCCTCCTGCAAATCTACTTTCAGGAGCAACTGGACAGCTTGGGGCGTACTTGCGACGAACTGGCAAAAGCGAACGCCGAAGCTCAGCTTCAATTGATGCAGCAACGGGCAAAACAACGAAGCAGAAATTAATGAAAGTCCAACCAGGCTACGACCTGATAAGAAATTCATCCAATGTTGCACCCTCCAGTATATAAACTTAGTTTTATGAAAAATAAAATGTGAAAATGCGCATCGCCAAAAGATGCACCGTATGAAACATGTTTTACCTTTGTCATAAGAACTGACAATCGAAGGCTTTATCCCAGCTAAAAAAGCAAGAGCCTTTTTCCAAAAACTGATTCCATGAACAAACTTTCACCAAGGCCAAGTGCCTTTACGCACCTGTCATTTTGCCGCCAAGCGGCGACTTTTCAAGCAAATTTTGCGGGAAAAACAAACCAAACCGGGCATCCGCCCAACATACGTGCTGTGCTGTCCAATTGAAATTCGACGGCTGACACAACACCCACCTATTACCCACACCACACACTAGCAAGGGAACAGCAGTAAGCAACAAAAATCAAAGCGAGGTTTTCTTTTTGACACGGATGTCCAGCGAGTACTGTGAAATACAAGGCTAATAAATTGATTGTCAATGCATTACGCCGTATATTTCTCCGTCCTCACAGCTATTTTGTGTTGAACCGATTTGAATAGCATTTTTACCAAAACCGATAACAAACACTCGTCCCATGTTCCGATTTACTTACACCTTGCCCACGGGCCGGGCGCATGTTGCGTTCCCCCGTTTAGTGACCACCTTTTACCCATTTGCAGCAGCACTTTCACTGCTTTTGCTCCTGCTGCACCCACAATTGGTTAACGGACAATGCACCACGATGATTTGCAACCAAAACGTGCAACTCTCGCTGGGCAACGACTGCACTGGGTCGGTCAACCCCTCGTACATCATCCAGAACAACTGGACTTGCCAGGGACCAATGACCATGACCTACTACGATGCCGCTGGCAACAACCTCGGCAACCTGCTCACCAGCGCCCAGCTTGGGCAAACGGTGAGCGTACACGTGAAACATACGTTCTCTGGCAATACGTGCTGGGGGTCGGTGTATGTGGTGGATGGCAAAAAGCCCGTCATCACAGTGGCAAACCAGACCCTCAACTGCACGGAAGACCCAAGCCCCGCTGCACTTGCTCAGCCAAACGTGACGGACAATTGCAGCCCCGCTAACCAAATCACGCTCTCGCACCAAGACACGGTGCTCGATTTTGGCTGCGGCTACACGGGCTTTTCAGGATACTTTGACCCAAGCAACTGGAACATTTGCTTAACGAATACTGGGGATGGTGGGGTAGATGTCTCGGGAGCTCCCGATTCTGTGTTGGTCGAAGGGGCCAACAACTCCCCGATTAGCAGCACGTCTTCGTACGTGACGAGGTTCAAAATCGTCATTCCAACGGAGGGTTACGTGAGCTTTGACTGGAGTAGTTTTGGGGGCTCCTCTTTTTCTGACGAGGGGTTCTACCTCACCATCAACAACTGGTGCATCCGGCTGTCCAACGATACGACGCAGATGGGCACCTACACCACCGGGCTGTTGCAGCCCGGCGACGTGCTTTCATTCGAACAACTTTCGAACGGAGGCGCCAACGCCAACACCACTACCATTTTCAATTTCCATTTCCAAACCCTCGCATGGAAAGTCATCCAGCGCAAATGGACCGCCACCGACGCCTGGGGCAACATCGCCACCAAGGTGCAGACCATCACCCTGAACCGGGCAACGCTCTCGCAAATCCATTTTCCGCTCAACCGGGATGGAGTACAAGCCCCAATGCTCGCATGTGGTGCAACGGCCTCAGACCCCAGCATTACGGGCGCTCCGTTCGTGGACGAAGACGGCAACCTCAGCACCACCGATGACCAGTTCGATGTGGACAATGGCGACTGTTTTTTCAACCTCACACACACCGACCAAGTTATCCAAACCTGCGAGGGCAGTGAGCTGATTCTTCGAAAATGGACGGTGATTGATGACTGTTCTGGCAATTTCGTGGAGCACACGCAGCTCATCAAGTTGTTCGACATCACGCCGCCGACCATCACCTGCCCGCCTTCCACCACCGTCAGCACGGATGATTTTGGCTGTTTTGGCATCATCAACCTGCCTGCGGCAACGGCCGTGGACGACTGCTCGGCAGCCATCACCATCAACCCAACTTGGAGCTTTGGCAACGGATTCGGGCCCTTCGGGAACGTCCCGCAAGGTACCCACACCGTCACTTACCAAGCTACCGACGCCTGCGGCAACACTTCGAGCTGCACCACCAGCATCACCGTGCAGGACCAAGTAGCCCCAACAATGATATGCCAAGGCTACACAGTGACGTCCGTCACCAACATGGGCGATGCCACGGTTTACGCCAACTTCCTCGACGCTGGCAGCTACGACCATTGCTGCATTCAAAACTATGAAGTAAAACGGGCTAACCAGCCCAACTCGGCTTTTGCGCCGAGCATCGTCGTCACCTGCGCAGACCTGCCCGCCAGCACGGTGCTGGTCACGCTGCGGGTCACAGACTGCCACGGCAATTCCAACACTTGCGATGTGACAGTAAACGTTCACGACGAACTGCCCCCGATGGTCGTTCCACCTGCCGATGTGGTAGTTGACTGCAACACCGACCTCTCCGACCTTTCGCAGTTCGGTCAGCCCAGCGTTTTCGACAACTGCTCGTTTACCCTCACCGAAACTGTCGCGCCCAACGTCACGAACTGCGGGCAGGGCACGGTCACGAGGGTTTTCACCGCCACCGACCCCAGCGGCAATACCACATCGGCGCAGCAGGTTATCCACCTCGTAAACCAAAACCCTTGGAATGCCAACGGCAACCAAATCATTTGGCCACAGGACTACCAGTCGCAAGCTTGCAGCGGGGAATCGCTGGAGCCGTTCGACCTGCCCTACCCCTTCAACGGCCCAACGCTTTTGGGGCAAAACGGTTGTGAGGATGTGGCTGTCAACTACGTGGACGAGATTTTCTGGATTTCAGAGCCTGCCTGTTACAAAATCCTGCGCACTTGGACCATCCTCGACTGGTGTGTTTACCAAGCCAATTCCAACAACCCAGCAGGCATGTGGACGCATACACAACTTATCGAAGTCGTTGACAATCAAGCACCTGTGTTCGAAAACCCACCTGCGGTGATTGCGGGCACGAGCGGTGCAGGTTGCACCGGCAACGTGCTGCTACCACTGCCCTCGGTAAGCGATTGCAGCAACCACGTGACCATCACAGCCAGCGGCTCGCTTGGTAGCGGTTTTTCGTTCCAAAACGTGCCAGCCGGTGCTTACCCGATGACCTACTTCGCCAGCGACGGCTGCGGGAACACCTCGCAGCACAGCTTCACTGTGACCATCGGAGACAATGGCGCCCCAACGGCCTACTGCACCAACGGCATCGTCGTGACGCTGGATGCCCAAGGCCAGGGCAGCCTCGCAGCACAACTGCTCAACCTCAACAGCTCCGACGACTGCGCACCTGCGAGCAGCCTCCAGTTCAGCTTTTCGCAAAACACTGCCGACAACATGCAGCTTTTCACCTGTGCCGATGTAGGCCCGAACCTCGTGCAGCTTTGGGTGACCGACCCCGGTGGCAACGCTGATTTTTGTGAAACGACCGTGGCCGTGCTCGATAATCCGGTGGTTTGCGGAGCAAATATTGACCTCGGCGGCATGATTCAGACGCCAGCGGGCGCTCCTGTCGGGCTTGTGTCGGTGAACATCTCCGGCGTGATTATGCCAGCTGCTACTACACAAGCTGGCGTTGGTAGCTACAGCTTCTTGGGGTTGCCTGTGGGTGGCGACTTCACCATCACCCCCAGTAAAAATTCAGGGATACTCAACGGTGTGACGGCTTTTGATTTGGCAAAAATCAACGAGCATATTTTGGGCGTGACGCCGTTCACGGAGGCTTGGCAGTTGATTGCAGCCGATGCCAACAACTCCAGCTTGGTGACTGCAGCCGACCTCGTGGCCATTCAAAGCGTGATTCTCCACGTCGTTGATGATTTCCCAAATGGCACCCCTTCGTGGCGATTTGTGCCAGCAATCCATATTTTCGCCAACACGATGAGCCCCTGGCCATTTCCAGAAGAGCTTTCGCTGAACGACGTTGCGCAGGATAACCTTGGCGTGCATTTCACAGGCATAAAAACAGGTGATGTAAATGGCAATGCCAACCCAGCTTTTTTGGTGGGGAACGAGCAGGTAGCACTGAACGCTGAGGCACAACTTGAGGGGAGAGAAGGAGGGGTTTTCAAGGTAAAAACAGAAAACAAACAGCTAAAAAAAGACGAAGTCGTCGAAGTTCAATTTGAAATGGATGATGCCGCCGCTTGGCAGTTTACACTGCGACTCGACCCACAACTAGTTGAATTTCAGGACTTTGTACAACAAAATACGACTGCTCTCGCCCCGAAGGTTAATACATTGAGGAGTGCCGAGGGGTTGGTTTCCATGCTTCATTTTGGCAGGGTGCCTGTCATGAATTTTACACTGAAAATAAAGGCACTTGAAGCGGTGAGTCTCAAAGATGCCCTGCAAATTGGCCATGAAATGACGCCAGCCGCCGCTTGGAATTACGCCGACGAGCAATTGAAAGTGGTGCTGGACTTTGAAGAAAAACGAGGTGTTTCAGACTTACCGATGTTGCTGGTTTGCCAGCCAAATCCCTTCTCGGAGCAAGCCACTATCTCATTCAGCATGCCCGAAGATGGTT
>CAYTZS010000026.1:0-37340 GCA_964442355.1 uncultured Saprospiraceae bacterium
CTCTTAGTTTCTAAGCGCTAAGGTAAAACAGTTTTAAATAATCACGCAAGACTTTTCTGAAAAAAAATCGAAAAAAAGTATCAAATTCTGCCGTTAGCGCCAAAAAAGACTAACAAACAGCAAATTCATCGTCAAAAAACCAGTCGTTTTTTTTGAAAAAAGCAAACTAGATAGATTTTTGTACCGATTCTAAGTCTTGAAAAAAATTCAAAAAAAATTCTTATTTCATTCAAAACAACACTGACATAGTTGTTTTTCTTCAAAAAAATCGAAAATGAACAAACGGACACATTTCCTGCTTTTGCAGCTCCTTCTTAGTGTATTGCCTACGATTAGCCTTTACTCACAATCCAAAACGAATGACAACGAAGACGCACTTTACGTCCGCCAAATTCATGACGTGGCACTTACCGAGGGTCGCTGCTATCCCTGGCTCCACCATTTGACAAAGAAAATCGGGGCAAGGCTCGCCGGTTCGCCACAAGCTGCCGCCGCTGTGGAGTACACTTACCAGATGCTCGATACCCTCGGCCTCGACTCCGTTTGGCTACAGCCCTGCACCGTGCCTCATTGGGTGAGGGGAGAGCGGGAAATCGTGCGCATCGCCCAATCTGACATGGGCTCGGTGGAGCTTCGCGCACTTGCCCTCGGCAATTCCGTCGGTACGGGCGAGGCGGGCATTTCCGGCGAAGTTATCGGCGTGATGGGCGTTGACGAACTCGAAAAACTCGGCGAGGCCAAGCTCAAGGGTAAAATCGTCTTCTTCAATCGCCCGTTTGATGCCACCAAACTCAACACTTTCGAGGCTTACGGCGGTGCGGTTGACCAGCGGGCCTACGGCGCTTCGGAAGCTGCCAAGTTCGGTGCCATCGGCGTACTTGTTCGTTCCATGGCCTCCGGCCTCAACGACGACCCGCACACGGGCGGATTGCTTTACAAGGAGGGATTGCCCAAAATCCCTGCCTGTGCCATCTCCACCAACGATGCCGAACTGCTAGGACGCCTTTTGAAAAAAAGCACCGTGAAGGTGTACATGCGCACCACTTGCCAGACGCTCAGCGACAAGCCTTCCTTCAACGTCATTGGAGAAATAAGGGGCAGTGAGCGGCCTGACGAAATCATTGTGGTGGGCGGGCACCTCGACTCTTGGGATGTAGGCGAGGGCGCACACGACGATGGCGCTGGCTGCTTACAGTCCATGGACGTTTTGCAGGTGTTCAAACGCTTGAATTACAAGCCAAAGCGCACCATCCGCTGTGTGCTTTTCATGAACGAAGAAAACGGCTTACGGGGTGGTACGACCTACGCCGACGAGGCCAAGCGCAAGGGAGAGCGCCACTTGGCTGCCATTGAAAGCGACCGGGGCGGCTTTGTTCCGAGGGGCTTCACCGTGGACGGCGAGGCGGGTGTTTTTGCTGAAAAATTCCCTGCCATGCAGCCGTGGCATTCTGTGCTCGAACCATACGGACTACACATCAAGAAAGGCGGTGGAGGTGCCGATATTTCACCGTTAAAACCGCAGGGCGTACTGCTCATCGGCTTTGAGCCAGACTCGCAACGCTATTTCGACTTCCACCACACCGAAGTGGACGTTTTCGAGGCGGTGAACAAGCGAGAGCTGGAATTAGGCACTGCCGCCATGGCCAGCCTTATTTTTTTGATGGATAAATACGGGTTATAAAGCGATTAAAAGTCACGGCTGCGTTGGCCACCCGATTAATTCATCCTACCTTTGCACCCCGGAACGAATAAAGCCAGACTTCCCAAGCCGTACGAGGTTTCGGAAGTCTTTTTTTAAAAAGCAAACCGAACTGCGCACCATGCCAAAAGATACTTCCATCAAGTCAGTCCTCATCATTGGTTCCGGGCCCATCATCATCGGGCAAGCCTGCGAATTCGATTACTCAGGCTCACAGGCCAGCCGCTCGCTTCGGGAGGAGGGCATCGAAGTCACCCTCATCAACTCCAACCCGGCCACCATCATGACCGACCCGGTCACCGCTGACCACGTCTATCTGCTGCCACTGACTGTGGAGAGCATCGAGCAGATTTTGCAAGAGCGCCACATTGACGCAGTGCTACCAACGATGGGTGGCCAGACAGCACTCAACCTTGCCATCGAAGCGGACAAGCTGGGCATTTGGCAGAAGTACAACTGCCGCATGATTGGGGTGGACATAGACGCCATCGAACTGACGGAGAACCGGGAGGCATTCCGCCTGCACATGATCAACCAAGGGCTTGGCGTTGCGCCTTCGAAGATTGCCAACTCGTTTTTGGAGGGAAAAGAGGCGGCGCAAGAAATTGGCTTCCCGCTCGTCATTCGTCCATCGTACACGCTGGGCGGAACGGGGGCAGCCTTTGTTCACAAAGAAGAAGAATTTGACGAACTGCTGCGCCGGGGCCTCACGCTCTCACCTACCCACGAGGTGCTGATTGACAAGGCTGTGCTCGGCTGGAAGGAGTACGAGCTGGAGCTTTTACGGGATGCCGCAGACAACGTCGTCATCATCTGCGTGGTGGAAAACCTCGACCCAATGGGTATCCACACCGGCGACAGCATCACCGTTGCGCCAGCAATGACGCTGAGCGATACGAGCTACCAAAACATGCGGAACCAGGCCATTCAGGCCATGCGCTCGCTCGGCAACTTTGCCGGTGGCTGCAATATCCAGTTTGCACAAAACCCTGAAAACGAGGAACTTATCGTCATAGAAATCAACCCACGGGTGAGCCGCTCCTCAGCATTGGCCAGCAAGGCGACGGGCTACCCGATTGCGAAGATTGCCGCAAAACTGGCCATTGGCTACAATTTGGATGAACTGAAAAACCAGATCACGAAGAGCACCAGCGCCTATTTCGAGCCGACGCTCGATTATGTGATTGTGAAAATACCGAGGTGGAACTTCGCCAAATTTCCCGGTGCCGATACCCGCCTTGGGCTGCAAATGAAATCGGTGGGCGAGGTGATGGCCATTGGCCGCAACTTCCTCGAAGCCTTGCAAAAAGCTTGTCAGAGCCTCGAAAACGGCCGCATGGGACTCGGTGCCGACATGAAAGAATGGGTGCGCACGGAGGACATCATGGAGCGACTGGAGAAAGCGAGCGACGACCGCATTTTTAGGCTGAAAGATGCGCTGCGCTTGGGTGTTCCTGAAAAGAGCATCCACAAGATTACGAAGATTGACCCTTGGTTCATCAAGCAAATCAAGCGGCTGGTGGACATGGAGCACGAGCTGATGCGCTTCAACGTACCAGATGACATCCCCGAAAAATTCTTCCGGGAAATGAAGGAGGTCGGCTACTCCGATGCCCAAATCGCTTGGCTGATGCGGGTGAAAGAGGAGGACGTGACCAAGGCTCGTAAGAAAAAGGAAATCCGCCGCACCTATAAAATGGTGGACACCTGCGCTGCCGAGTTCGAAGCGCAAACCCCCTATTTTTACTCCACTTTCGACAAGGAAAACGAGAGCATTCCGACCGAGGGCAAAAAGAAGGTCATCGTGCTGGGCAGTGGCCCGAACCGCATCGGGCAAGGTATCGAGTTTGACTACTGCTGCGTGCATGGCCTGATGGCCATCAAGGAGGTGGGCTACGAGGCCATCATGGTCAACTGCAACCCAGAGACCGTCTCCACCGACTTCGACATGGCCGACAAGCTCTATTTCGAGCCGGTGTTTTGGGAGCATTTGGAGGAAATCATCGAACTGGAAAAACCGGAGGGCATCATCGTTCAGCTCGGCGGCCAGACGGCACTGAAACTGGCGGAGACATTTCACAAAAAAGGCATCCCCATCATCGGCACCAGCTACCCGAACATGGACTTGGCCGAAGACCGTGGCGCTTTCTCCGACCTGCTGAAAGAGCTCGGCATCCCGTACCCGAAGTACGGCGTGGCCGAAGATGCGACGGAAGCATTGCGGATAGCGAATGAAATCAGCTACCCCGTGCTGGTGCGCCCCAGCTACGTGCTAGGCGGGCAGGACATGCGCATCGTCATCAACGACCGGGAATTGGAGCAGCACGTGCTTCACATTTTCAAACATGCACCCGACAACAAGGTGCTCGTCGACCACTTCCTCGACCGGGCCAAGGAGGCCGAAATTGACTGCATCTGCGACGGCGACGAGGTTCATGTGATGGGCATCATGGAACACATAGAGCCAGCGGGCATCCACTCCGGCGATAGCAACGCCGTTCTGCCTACCTACAGCCTCTCCGTCAACGCCGTGAACCTGATGGTGGAGTACGCCGAAAAACTCGCCAAGGCACTGAATATCAGGGGGTTGATGAATGTCCAGTTTGCCATCAAGGGAGAGACGGTCTATGTCATTGAGGCGAACCCACGGGCCAGCCGCACCACGCCGTTCATTGCGAAAGCTTATGGTGTACCTTACCTGAAAATCGCTACGAAAGTGATGCTCGGCACCCACAAGTTGAAGGATTTCGTCATCAAGCCGCAGCCCAAAGGCTATGCCATCAAAGTGCCAGTGTTTTCGTTCAGCAAGTTTCCAGAGGTGAGCAAAGACCTGGGGCCAGAGATGAAATCAACGGGCGAGGCGATTCAGTTCATCCGGGATTTGAGCGACCCGTTTTTCAGGGAGTTGGACAAGAACCGGAATATGTATTTGACGAGGTAGTGTTTGCAGGGTCGGGAAAGAATTTTTAACAAGCCATAAATCAAGTTAAATTACGTTTGTTACCCAAACCCGACCACCGCCCGGATGAGCAAAACCTTACAAGTTTTACTACTGGCTCTTTTGCCGACATTGGCTGCTGCGCAAATCTCGAATTTGCGCAGCAAAACCCTGCCCATGCTCACCGTGCCGCAGTTGCTCGACACACTCACTGTCGTCCCAGGCTCCGTTGAGGTTAAAGACGCTGCAAGCGGACAACTCATCTCCCCTCAATATTTTACCCTAAAAAACAATCACATCCGCTTCGACACGTCAGTCTCCATTCTCCATTCTTCATTCTCCATTGTCAAGTACCGTGTCCTCCCCTTCAACCTAGCCACCCCCCTCGCCCGCCTTGACACCACCGTGCTGAAAAAGCCCGGCGACCAACTCATCGGGTATGCCTACGACCCCTACGCCGACGAGCAGCGCCCCCTGCTGCCGCAGCGTGGCCTCGACTACAACGGCAACTACACCCGTGGCCTTTCCTTCGGAAACAATCAAAATCTGGTGCTCAACTCGCAGTTCAACCTGCAAATGGGCGGCACACTCGGCGACCTCGAAATCCTCGCTGCCATCACCGACAACAACATCCCGCTGCAGCCGGAGGGCAACACGCAGCAGCTTCGGGAGTTCGACCGCATTTTCATCCAAGTGGCAAAAGACCGCACCAAGCTCATCGCCGGCGACTACGAACTGGCCAAACCGAACGGCTATTTCATGAACTATTTCAAAAAGCTGCAAGGCGCAACTTTTAGTCGGCAGTGGGCTGGCAAGAAATTGGAAATTGGAAATTGGAAATTGGAAACCCGTGCCAGCACAGCAATAGCGAGGGGCAAATTCGCCCGAAACACCCTCGCCGCACAGGAGGGCAACCAAGGCCCGTACCGGCTGGAAGGGGCCGAGGGTGAGCGGTTCATCATTGTCCTCAGCGGTACGGAAAAGGTATTCGTGGACGGCAAGCTGCAAGTGCGGGGCCTCGATGCCGACTACGTGATTGACTACAATGCCGGGCATGTCACCTTCACCAACCGCCGACTCATCACGAAGGACAGCCGCATCGTCGTCGAGTTCGACTACAATACACAGGACTACCAGCGCTCGCTCTACGCCCTCAACAACGAGTGGCAAGGCGAAAAATACCGCTTCTACCTGCACACCTACTCTGAGCAGGACGGCAAGCAGCCCATTGACGACGACTTTTCGCAGACCGAGTTGGAGGTGCTCCGCAATGCAGGCGACAGCTCCCTCAACGCCGTCGTCAGCGCCATCGACACCGTAGAGGAATTCAGTGCCTTTCGGGTTTTGTACGAGCTGCGAGACACGATGGTGAACGGCACAACCTACGCTAACGTACTGATTTTCAGCACGAACCAAGTATTGGCAAAGTACGCTGCGGGCTTCTCGCAGGTGGGCGCCGGCAACGGTAACTACTTGCTGGACACAGAGACTGCGGCCAATGGCCGGGTCTATCGCTGGGTGGCACCCGACCCCGTCACCGGGCAGCCGTTGGGCGAGTACGAACCTGTTCGGCGGCTCGTTGCACCCAACCGGCAGCAACTTTACACGGCAGGTGGTGAGTTTTCGCCTTCGGCAAAAACGAAGCTGCGGGCAGAGGTGGCATTGAGCAGTTTTGACCAAAACCGCCTCTCTGGTTTCAATGACGGGGACAATGTTGGACTGGCAGGAACGGTGGGAGCTAAGCGGGTGATTGAAGTCGGCAGTCGGCAGTCGGCAGTCGGTAGTCAGCCCCAATCCGCAATCGAACTGGAGGCCAACTACGAGTTTGCGCAGCAAAAATTCAAGGAGCTAAATCCGTACCGCCCCGCCGAGTTCACCCGTGACTGGAACGTAAACCAGGGCGCAAACGACGTGGCCATCGTGACGAGGCCGACCAACGAGCACCTTTTCAATGGCGGAGCAACACTGCGCACGCCCAAAGCGGGCAGCTTGCAGTATAACCTCGGCGGCTTCCTGCGAGACACATTGTACACGGGCTTGAAGCATTTTGCCAAATACGCCTACCTGAAAAACGGCTACGACATCTGGGCGCAGGGCGATTTTTTGACCACCAAAAGCACGGCGGAGCAAAGCGAGTTTTTTAGGCCGAAGGCCAATTTTACCATGCCGCTCTGGCGAGACAGCACAGGGACGGTGTATTGGCGGGCAGGCGTGTACGGCGAGCGAGAGCAAAACAGCCGCTTCGCAAAAAACCAGCAAATTGGTGCACCCGACACGCTGAACCGGGCGAGTTTCTTTTACGACATGGTCAAAATTTTCATGGAAAGCCCTGAAGATGAGACGTTTAACTTCAAGACCAGCTACCTGCGCCGCATTGACCACGCTCCCAACGGCGAGCGGTTCAGCACCAGTACCGTGGCCGACGAGCTGAACCTGAACGGCAATTGGCAGCAAAGTCGCAACTCCCAACTCGGCTGGAACTTCACTTGGCGGCAACTCGCCATTCGTGACACCTCGCTCTCCAACCTCGACCCCTCCGACACCTATCTTGGCCGACTCGACTACTCGCTCAACCTGCTCAAGGGCGTGGTGCAGAGCAACACCAGCTACGAAATCGGCTCCGGGCAAGAGCGCCGAGTAGAGTTCACGTACCTGCAAGTACCCCTCGGGGAAGGTACTCACCAATGGACCGACCGCAATACCGATGGCAAGGTGCAACTCGATGAGGTGGAAATCGCCCCGTTTCAAGACGTGGCGAATGCCGTCCGGGTGACGGTCTTCACCGATGATTTTATCCGCACGAACAACGTGACTTTCAATCAAAGCCTGAGGTTGGAACCCAAAGCTCGATGGTTCAATGCGAAAGGTACAAAGAAGTTTTTGAGCAAATTTTCTACTCAAAGCAGTTTGCAAATCACCCGAAAGGTACGGCAGTTGGATGGCGTCAGCCCTTGGAACCCTTTCGAGTTGGACATTGCCGACACAGCGCTAGTGAGCACTCGCTCGTCAGTGTACAACACGTTGTTTTTCAACCGGGCAGACCCCAAGTACGATGTGCAGCTTGGCATGTCAGACAACCAGAACAAACTGGTGCAGACCACAGGTTTTGAGAGCCGCAGGCAGCGGGAGCAGTTCGTAAAAACCAGATGGAATGTGTTGAAATCGCTGAGTTTCCAAACGGAACTGAGCATAGGCGTGGACGAGCAGGGGTCGGAGCAATTTGAGAGCAAGCGCTACCGTATCGAGTCATGGGAAGCCAAACCGCAGGTGACTTGGCAGCCGTCGAACAGCTTCCGCACAGGCATCACTTGGCGCTACAAACTAGCCGAAAACCGCCTCGATACCCTGGGTGAAAATGCCCGCACCAACGACCTGAAATGGGAAGCTACTTTTAATCAAAGTGCCACGACGAGCTTGCGTTCGGAGTTTTCTTTTGTGAACATCCAGTTTGAGGGGCAGGCCAACTCGCCCGTAGGCTTTGCTTTTTTGCAGGGCCTGCAAAACGGGAAGAACTTTATCTGGAACATCACGCTAGACCGGCAGTTGGCGAAGAACATCCGCATCGGCATCACCTACGAAGGCCGGAAGACTGGCGAGGCTAAGCTGGTACACGTTGGTCGGGCACAAGTGGGAGCAGTTTTTTAAATCAATTCATCTGCCTCGGCCTTTCGTTTTGCGACGAGACACGCACCCCAATCATGCGGAGCAGCAGCCAAAGCAACAACCCCACGAAGGCGATGATGATGCCGATGACCAAAAAAAGGATGCCGAGGTAGGGAATCACGATGCCCAACACGATGAACATACCTCCCACTATCATTACTATCAATCCCACGAAGCCGAGGCTGATGCGTTCTAGCATTTTTAACTTCTGAAGCAGCTTGCCTACTTTTTTCTCCCACCAGCTTTTGAGCCAACCAGTGCGTTTCTCTTTTTTGAAATGTCTTGAGTTGGTCGCTTTTTGCTCGGATTGAATGGCGGAAACTGCGTGAGGTGAAGTCCTGGCGACACTGGATGCAGCCGAAAGGGAAGGCATGAAAACGGCAAGGAACAATGCCGTGAAAAGGGATAACAGTAGGTTGATTTTCATTGAAACAGCAGAATTTTTTCAAAAAAAATGGGTGAACGATTGTAACCAGTAGATGCAATCGTTCACCCAACTCCCCTATTTCCAAAAGGCAAAAATTCTAAGCCGAGGCATGAGCCCGCTTCCGCCATACGACCCCAGCAATGCCCACTAAGAACAAAATCACGGCGATAATCTCAGCCTGTGTGGGCTGAAAAGGCAGCGAATCGTACACCTCATTCACCCGGATTTTTTCAATCCAAAACCGTTCGAATCCATTGAGAATCAAGTAGATAAAGAAAATCATACCCGGCACTTTCACCCGTTTGCGGATAGCCCAGAGGAAGCCACCGATGAGGAAGGAAGCAGCTACTTCGTAAAGCGGGGTTGGATAGACGGGATTGGCCAAACGGGTGCAGTGCAGCCACTGGCAGCCCTCGATGGCTACGCCCACTTTGTTGACGTTGTGCGGGTAGTCGTAGGCCCAGAGCCAGTCGGGCAGGAACCACCAGTCGGGCATGGCGGCAGCATCAATGCCCCAGTCGCCGTCGCCGGAAAGCTGGCAGCCAATGCGCCCAACGCCGTAGGAAATGATGAGTGCCGGTGCCACGGCATCGGCCGTAGGCCAGAAGGCGATGTTGTGCTTGCGCATGTACCATGTGACACCAAGATAGCCAGCAATCAGGCCACCGTAGATGGCCAAGCCGCTGCCAGAGAAGAAGGTGCCGATGGGGTCAGACATGAAGCCGGACGGCTCTTCGAGGATAGCGAAAACCTTTGCCCCCAGAATACCCGTGACGGCGGCGATGATAGTCAGGTCGCCGATGCGGTCATGTGGATAAACTTGGGTAGTCACAATTTTTGGCTTGGGCAATGCCTCCTTTTTCTTTTCCCACCAGCGCAAAGCGCCCAACAGGCTGGCGACCCCGATGCCCGCAAGCCAGTTGCCCTTCATGGAGAGCAGTACGTCGGCAGCGTCTTTTTGAAATGCTGGGAAATTTTGGAAAATATAGACCAGCTTGAAGCCGATGAGGAAGCCAAAAATTGCGTTGGAGGCCACATCCCAAACCGAAGCAGGCTCGCCAATAGTGGTTTTTATGGTGGAGGCCGAGTACAGACCTTCTTCCGCCTTTCGCTTCAGTTCAAGGTAAAAAAACCAAGCTGCTGAAAGGATGGCTACCACGAGCATCACCCCGAAGGTCTTGAAGATGGAAGTCCAATTGTCGGGCTGTGTGCCGAAAACATCGTGGAAAAAATAGGAAAGGTCCGGGTACATACGAAGCGTTTGTTTTGGGTTGCCTGACGGCAACGGTTGCGGCAAAGATAGTTGGCTTTTTTGAACAAAAGCCTAAGCCAACATGGCCTGCATCAGTTCGTGGAAATCGGTGGGGTCGGCGTAGAGCCTGTCCGAGTAGCTGGTGGCCCGAAAGGTGAGTAGGTAGGGATGGTCGTTTCGCAGGTTCAGTTCGATGGTGATATTGCCGAAGCGCTGGTCGATTTTTTGTCCCTCGGCCCAGCTTTGCCGGGGCTTGAGGTAGTACCGTTGCACCGTTTTTGCCCAGTCTTTTTCCGACCAAGTGCGGGTGTCGGAGTGCTGGGAGCGGTAATTGAGCGTGAGCACTTTTTCTTTGAGGAAATCAAGGAAGTGAGTGGCGTCTTGCTTGCTGAAGTCCAAGCGGTCGAAATGGAGCGCAAAGCCTTTTGACGAAGGTGTTTGGAGGAAGGTCAGCACAGCGTCTATGCCCGCTGGGTTTGATTGGAAGATGGCGTACTGCTCGGCCAGCAGACTGAACATGCGGCGACAGGGGAGCGAGCCTTTCCAATCGTCGTAAGCCATGCGCTCGTCGCTGCTGCGCTCCAGCACTTCGCTGAAGATGGGCCGGGAGGCAGAGCTTTGCTCCGCCTCCCGGAAGAAGTTCTTGAAATAATCCCAGACGTTAGTCATGGCTACTCGGCTTCGCCGCCAGCTGCCGCAGCAGCGGTAGCCGCTTTGTTCATTGCATCCATTTCCTTGTCAATGAAGTACAGACTCTGCGGGCCTTCGCCAATGAGTCGGATGCGGTCGAGCACGGTGCGCATCAGCGCCTCTTCTTCCCGCTGCTCGTTGACGTACCACTGGAGGAAGGTTTGCGTAGCGTAGTCATTTTCCTTGTTGGCGAGGGTAATGAGTTTGTTGATGCTCTGCGTCACCTTCTGCTCGTGCTCGTACACCTGTTTGAACACAGATTGTACCGTGTCGAATTGGCGAGGCGGCTCTTTAATGCCTGGCGTGAGGGCGAACCCGTCCACATCGGCGAGGTACTCGAAAATCTTGAGCATGTGCATACGCTCCTCATCCGATTGGCGCTTGAGGAAGTCGTAGCAGCCTTTCAAGCCTTGGTTGTCGCACCAGGTGGCCATGCTGAGGTAGAGGAAAGATGCGTAACCTTCAAATTCAATTTGCTGGTTGAGGGCTTCCTCCATTTTTTTTGAAATCATCATATCGTTGCTTTTTTTAATCGTTAGGCAATGTCGGATTTTCGGGGTTTGGAGTTTCCAAATCTAAAATCATGGCAATACTCCAAGCCATGAAACGGTACAGACAGGGTTTGGTTTGGCAAAAGTCTGAAAACCTTTTGTACTCCGAAGGTCGTTCACTTTCTTTTTGGAGCAAATCGGCTAACCCACCTCCCACAAAAAGCACTTATTGGGCAGACAAAAATCCGCCTCACGCAAACTGTGGAAAAATCGGGTTCGTTGGATGCAGAATTTAGCTATTTTTGCCCGTCCTCCCTCACTAAAACTAAAACGGAGGCGAAACTGGTAAACGAGCAATATGGGAAAAATCATCTCGCTATTGAACCACAAAGGTGGCGTTGGCAAGACCACTAGCAGTATCAACATCGGTGCTGGCTTGGTCGAGTTGGGCAAAAAAGTACTGCTAATTGACCTTGACCCTCAAGCCAATCTTTCCCTTTCCTTGGGCATACCCCGCCAGCCAAATACTATTTACGAAGCATTGCGTGGTGAATCGGAATTGGAGCCTTTCTCCGTTCGTGAGAACTTCGACGTGGTAATGTCCACGCTTGACCTATCTGGCGCTGAAATGGAATTAATCAACGAGGCAGGCAGGGAATACATCTTGAAAGAACTCTTCGAGCCAATCAGGGACGATTACGATTTCATCATCATTGACTGTCCACCGTCACTTGGCCTGCTCACGCTCAACGCCTTGGGCGCCAGCGACTACGTCTATATTCCGCTGCAAACGCAGTTCCTAGCCTTGCAGGGTTTGGCCAAAATCAAGCAAGTAATTGACAAGGTTAAGTTCAGATTGAACAAAAACCTCGAAATTGGCGGGGTCATTGCCACTATGTACGATTCAAGAAAAATTTTGAACCGTGACGTTGTGGACACCATCAGGAAATATTTTGGAGAAAAAGTTTTCGACACGCTTATCCGCGACAACGTCTCGCTCGCCGAGGCACCATCGCAGCGGCAGGACATCTTCAACTACAACAGGAACAGCATCGGTGCGCAGGACTACATGAACCTGTGCAAGGAAATACTGGCGAGAATCGAAGCGGGCAAGTAACTTTGTTTGTTGTGTTTGACGTGTTTGATTCGTTTGATGCCTTGCATAACAACTCGAACCATTCGAACCCTCAAATTCCTCAAACCAATACAACCACTGTTTTGAGCAAAAAGAAATTCACGGACGGACTCGAAAGCCTCTTTTCCATTGACCACAATCGGGAGAGCGGGCAGGGTACAACCTTCTTGGAGGGCGCAAACCCCGACGAGATGAAGCCAGGCGCAGGCAAGCCCGCTGCGGGCAAGTCTTCTCACCGCAAAAACTTCACCACCGACCTCGATTCTTTGCTTCAGGAGGCCATGCAAGAATCGTTCGAGGAGCAAATCCAAGAACGAGAGGCCGCCGCTAATGCTAGCTCCAACAAGGTTCAGCCCTTCCACCAGCAAGCCCATCGCCGCAAACCGCTAGGAGGTCTTGACATGCTCATCCGACGCACGGTAGAACAGGGCGCAGTAGCCGAAGACCCACTCACCGGTACCCGCAGACTGACCGTTACTTTTGACAAGGAAAAGCTCAACAAACTCAAAATTATCGCCCGAATGGAAAAGGCGTACCTCAAGGACATCCTCGGCGACATCGTGGAGGAGTACATCCGCCGGTACGAAAGCCAAAAGGGGCACGTGGAGTAATTGAACTGGCGATATCAAAGAGAAAGGGCAACCACGAACTATGTGGTTGCCCTTTCTCTTTGACATTTTCGATAGTCGCTCCTTTGGGGCTATCGAAAACAAAATTACCCTTTCTCTTTTATTTTCTGAATTAGCAGCTCGGTAGCGGAATAGTCTTCATCGCTGGCTTTGGCCAATTCGATGGCCTCTTTGGCATATTTTAGCGCTTTCTTTTTCTTTCCTAGCTTGTAGTACAGAGAAGCCAAAGTATCCATGTTGGCGTAGTTCTTATCCATTTTAGCGGACTGCTTGGCCCAACCGAGGGCGTATTTCAGCTCGTCCTTGCCTTCAACGGCCTCATAATAAAGCCAAGCCATTTCGTTCAATACCATCCAATCTTCCGTTGGGTATTTCTTGAAGTGAGCATCGGCCACTTTGGCAAAATTCTTCCAATCTTCCCGCTGGGCGTAAAAGCCCATTTTCAATTGGCCGGACATCTCATTGGCACGCTCAGGGTAGGTTTTGGCGTAGAGTGCTTCCACCTTTTGGAGGTCGGCCTCCGTCTCGGCATGAGAGATAGTGTTTTGCACCAGCTCGTCCACCTTGCTTGTAACGGCTTGTTTGCCAAAGTTGCTCTCAAACAACTGCCTGTTGTTCATCAGGTAATCGGCCATTTTGGAATCGAGGTCGTCGGTCATGCGAAAGATGAACGAGAGGTTTTCCTCCGTACCCCAATCCTTTTGCGTATCAAGATACTCCTCAGCGATTTTCACGTAGGTGCCGTCCATGGCATCGTAGCGGGCCACCGCAAGGTTTTGCAGCAGCTCGGGCGAGCGGTCGCCGGCATCGTAGCGAGCAGAGATGGAGCCGATGTTGCGGTTGGGGTCGTTGGCGGCATCGGCGAGGCCGATAAGCAGGTCGGTGGTGTGGTAGCCAACAGCACGGTGGACAACATCACCCGCCGAGTTGATGAAAAGCAGGGTTGGGTATGCTTGTATGCCAAATTCACTCGACAGTCCGATGCCCTCGCCCTTTTCCATGTCCATTTTCACGTTGATGAATTTGGCATTGAAATAATCGCCAACTTCTTTTTGAGTGAAAACATCTTTTGCCATTTTCTTGCAGGGGCCGCACCACTCGGCGTAGGCATCCACAAAAATGAGCTTGTCCTCTTTTTCGGCTTTTGCTTTTATTTCCTTCCAAGTGCCCTTCGTAAACTGAATGCCTTGGGCAAACGAATTGCTGCCCATCAGCAACGCAAAGGCCAATAAAATCAGGTATTTTTTCATGGTTGAATGAATTGACGGTTTCAGGTTTTCAGCTCCAAGCTTCAGGGGAGGGCTTCTTGAAACTTGAACCTAGTAACCATTTTTAGCTTTCGATTAGTTTGATTAAATTTTCCACAGTGCGCACATCGCTGGCATCAATCGTCTCGCCAGACTTGACCATTTCGAGTGCTTTGTTGGCGGCTTCGAGCGCCTGCTTTTTCTTGCCATTGGAGTGCAGCAGCTCAGCGTAGGTCATGTAATACTGGTAATTGTTGCCCTTTTCCGCAGCTTCTTTGGCGTACTTCTCGGCCAGTTTCATGCACTTTTCATCGCCGTTGAAGCTGTTTGCAATATCAATGGCCAATTTGTTGAGGCCCTTGGGGTCGCCCTTGGCCACGTTCTTGGCGTAGGCGTCGCATGACTTACCAAATTTGGCGGCGTCCTTGGCGGCTTTGTGGTAGTCGTAGTCGGCCTTGGCAGCGAACTCAGCCGCCTTTTCTGGGTAATGCGACTTCATTTTGGCCTTGGCCTCTTCCAGTAGTTCGGGCGTTTGGAACTCAATGGCCTTCTTCAAGGTATTGGCGCAAGCAAGCTCGATGCGATTGCGCACGGCGTCCAGACCCTCTTGCATCCCAATGTCTTTTTGGTGTTTGATGAGCAGGTCAAAAACACGGGAGTCGGCCTCCACAGCTGCTTCGAGAATGAAACGGCGATTGAACTCCGTGTTCAGGTCGGTCTGTGTGCGCAAATACTCATTGGAGATGCCGAGGCTCGGCTTTCCCGATTTGTTCAGCGACTTTACATAGTTGTAAATCAGCTCAGGGTTGCGGTCGCCCTTTTCATAAAGCGAGGCGAACTCACGGCTGTAGTCCACCTTGCCGAGCGCCATTTCGCCTTGGCGTAGAAGGCCGTTCACGTCTTGGCCACCCACGACTTTTTGGATGACTTCGCCATTGCTGCCAATGAAGAACAGCGTCGGGAAAGCACTGACAGCGTATTTGCCCCGCAGCGAAATACCCTCGCTTTCCTCCCAATCAATCTTGAGGTTGATGAAGTTTTTGTTGAAATATTCGCCTACCGACTCGTCCTTGAATGTCGTGGCAGCCATGCGCTTGCACGGACCGCACCATTTGGCGTAGGCATCCATGAAGATGGGCTTTCCGGTTTTCTTCGACTCCTCCAGTGCTTCGTTGAAGCTGCCGTGGAAGAACTCGATGCCCTGAGCGCCGAGTTGTAGGGTCATAGCTAGACCTATGAACAAAGCAAAAATTGACCTCATTGAAAAATTTGGATTTGAATTTTGAAGTGCAAAGTAAAGGGATTAGCAACTCTGTTGCCCAAAACGAGTGCCATCCATTGGATTTTCAACAATTTTTAACTAATAACTTTCACCTTTGGCAATCCACTACTCGGTTACGGTATTCTCAATTATCAGCCTGGGCTCTGCTTTGACGGACGACAGCAGCTGCTTCACCTGTGTGGCAAGTGTCGTGTCATTTGGGTAAGTTGATAGAAACTTCTTGTAGTATTTGGTGGCCATTGTGGGGTCGTTCAAAACGCTACCGAACGTGGAGCCTTGCTGGAACAACGCCATCGGCGCTTTTGGGTGTTTGGCATAATCGCGCCAGACCTGCCCCCAAAGCTCAACGGCCTTGCCGTATTCTCGCACCTTTTTTGCCACTTCGCCAGCGTTGAAAAGTAGGGTTGGGGTGCGTTCGTCCTGTGGGTAGTCTTTGGCATACTGCACCGTCTTTTCAATCATAAGCAGGGCATATTCCTTGCTTTTGTTGGCATCTGTGACCTGAAGCAGTTGTTGCTCCAAGTTTTCAATCTCTTTCAGTAATTTGGATTGCGCTGGGCTTAGGCCCGACTCGCAGGCAAGGAACAGCGACGTGACCAGCAGCAACAAGCTGATGTTTTTCATGGATTCTTTTTTGCGGCGAAAATACCACAATGAAGGGGACGAGACAAACTTTGCTTAAAACCCGCCCTTCTTCCCATCCTTGTTTATTGCTGGCGTGGGGGTTTCCATCTCTGCATCCTCATCGCTGGCAGCACGAAACTCTACTCGACGGTTCATCAACGTGCTGCCTGTTGAGGGCACGAGCGGGTAATCTTCGCCGTTGTAGTTGAGCAGAAAACGACTGCGAGCGATGCCATGAATGCTCACCAAATGCTCGATGACCGCTTTTGCACGCTGGTACGAGAGTTCAAGATTGTACTGGTCGGAGGCAGTTTTATCGGTGAAACCAGTGACGACCAATTCGAGTGACGGATTGGACTTCATCACCCGTGCGATGCTGGCGAGGTTGCCGTAGTCGGCGTAGCGGATTTTGTAGCTGTCAATATTGAAGTGGACGATGGGCAAGAACCATTCTGTGATGCCGCCCCCAATGGGCAATCTACCGCCTTTTGCAATGTCCCCTTTCGCAGTATCGCCTTTGGTGGTGCCGCCTTTTTCTGTTTTTCCAGCGCCTTGTTTACCATCGTCTCTGCCACTTTCGTTGCCGCCATTCACGATTTTTTGCAACTCGTCTTCCACTACTTTTCGCACATCTTCTTCGCTGGTCATGGGTTTTTCGCCCTCACGGCGGGTCACTACTTTGCTGCTTTTCGGCAAGTAAGGTTCATCATCTTGAAAATTGGGAATACCGTCACTGTCACTGTCGAGGGGTAGGCCACGGGTATCCACCACGACACCTGCCGGAGTGGCATTGTCTTGGTCAAGTACGTCAATGACGCCGTCGGCATCGCTGTCCGTAGCATCAAAGACCGGGCGTTTCTTCAGCTCGGTGATGTCCTGCATGATGATGTCCATGGGGTTCACCCAGTAGAGCGGTTCGGCCTTGGTGTTTGGATTGCCGATGTTGAAATTCAGGCGTATGCTGCCGTAGCCCATCACGTCGCTTGTCTGCCGAGCCACGCCATCGAGCAGGTCCGAATCTTGGCCAAAAAGCGCCACAGCCTTGGACTCCAGTCCCAAGTTGAAGCGACTGGAAAGCCGGAAGGCAACGCCAATGCCAAAGTCAGCTTGGGTCTGGATGGTGGGTTTTACGGCTTTCAGATATGATGAGAGGGCTTCCGTTGCATCAACCTCAAACCGCATGACGCCTCCTCCGACAAAAGCGTACAGGTTCGTCTTTCGGCGTTGCACATTGTTCCACACAAGGTTGTTGATGGATGCCAACAGCTGGATAGAACCACTCTGAACGGTGGATTCGGAAGTGCCGTCGAAATCGTTTTCTTGCTTGAGCTTGCCATAAAAACCCTCACCACGCAAGGAAAAAACATAATCAATCGCCCGGCGCACATGGAAGCCCCCCCCAATTCCAGGAACAGGGTCAAGGTCGCCGAAACCCATGGCCGTGCCGCCATGCAGCCCGAACTCCCACATGTGGGCAGGTGTGGCGATATAAGGTGGTTGGGCAACAGAAGCAGTTTGGGAAAATAGCACCTTGGGCAAGACCAGGATAAGGCATAGGTAACCGGATTGTACAATTCTTTTCATCTAACTAGACTTTGTTCAGTTGGAGGAATCGTTTCAAACCTGCTTAAAAATCGCAATCGCCGTCGTCGATGGAAACAAATTTAACACGATAGCTCAGTTCATGGTTGTTTGTGTGGTTTTTTTGTAGGTTATCAGACAAATGAAAAATCACGACCTAAATCATATACGAATAGTTGACAATGACGGATTTTGTTGACAACGGATAGCAGATTTTAAAAACAAAACATGAGTCAGCCCGAATTTTCGGCACTCATCATACTTTGAAAGGGGCCAACGGATGAGATTTTCTGAGGAAAATCATCCGTTGGCCCCCACAAAGCCAAACGGCGGCGGCATCGAAGGATGCCGCCGCCGTTATTATTTGGGTTTTCGGCGGCTTTGCTCTGCAAAACCGCCGAAAACCCATTTTGACATTGCAGCCAGCCCAAAATTCGGGATAGCTCATGTCGGATTCTACCTTAAATCGCCTCCGCCCAATCGTTCTTCATCAACTTGTTCAAAGCGATTTCGAGGGCGCCTGTAGAGATGTTCGTTGGCATCTGGTTGAAGCTGTGTACCTCCACCAGCGCCCGGCGTATGACGTTGGACACATCACTGAAAATGGCCTCGTCGGTCATCTGGGCATCGGGCTGCATGAGGTAGGCGAACACCCTCGCCATGCCGCAGTTGGCGATGAAGTCGGGGATGAGGCTCAGGTGCTGGTCGGCGAAGCCCGCCGTTGGGCCAAAGAAGATGCCATCGTCCACGAACGGCACGTTGGCGCCGCAGGCGATGACCTCCATGCCACTGGCCAGCATATCGTCCACCTGTGGGCGGCTCACCAGCTTGGAGGCTGCGCCGGGGATGAATATCTCGGCACCGACCGACCAGATTTGGCGGTTGGTTTCCTCAAAGGAGAGCAGCCCCTCGCCCACGAGCTTGTTGCCTTTTTTGCGAAGGAAAAGCTCTTTGACCTCCTCCAGCCCCATGCCATCGGGGCGGATGATGCCGCCCTCCCGGTCAATGATGCCGACGATTTTCACGCCCTCCACGGCAAGGTAGCAGGCCGCTGCCGAAGCCACGTTGCCCCAGCCCTGAATGATGGCCCGCTTGCCCCGCAAGTCGCTGCCCCGGAACAGGTCGTAGTAGTGCCGCACCGACTCGGCCACGCCGTAGCCCGTAATCATGTCGGCGACGGCGAACTTCTCAGGTGCATCGGGCACGTAGCGGCTGTCCTCCACGATTTTAGAGCAGCCGTGCCGGAGCTGACCGAGTATCTTTATCTTCTCCCCACCCGTCGTGCCGCTGAAGTGGCCGTTGACGATGCCCTCTTGCGGGTGCCACAGGCCGAGTGCCTCGGTGATGGGTATGACGTCCTTGAGTTCGTCCACGTTGAGGTCGCCGCCCGTACCGTAGTAGTTCTTGAGCAGCGGGAAAACGGCCTTGTACCAGCGGCGCAGCACGTCGTTGCGGCGGGGGTCGTTGGGGTCGAAGTCAATGCCGGACTTGGCGCCGCCGATGTCGGGGCCAGCGACCGAGAACTTGATTTCCATGGTCTTGGCCAATGACACGACTTCCTCTTTCGTCAGGCCCTTCCTCATGCGGGTGCCGCCGCCAGCCGCCCCGTTGCGGAGCGAGTTGATGACGACCCAGCCACGGGCCGAGGTTTCGGCATCGTTCCATTCGAACACGATTTCAGGGGATTTGTCCTTGTATTGTTGCAGGAGTTCGAGCATTGCTTTTGAATTTGGGTTTAGGAGGTTTAGTGGGTTTAGAGGGTTTAGTTTTTCGAGCAAACTAAACTTTCTAAACCCTCTAAACCATCTAAACCTCCTATTTGGTTAGGTAATTTTTTGCGGTTGCAAAAGTACATAATGGATAGGGAAACGGGAGTGGGGAAAATGATGGCGGCTCTCGGAGTTCAAGCGTAACTTCTGGCATTTTTTCCTGAACAGTTGATTTTGGATTTTAGATTCTTGTTGAAAATCGTATTTTCGTACCGAAAAAAATCTGCCATGCAATTCCAGTACATCACCACCAATCCAAAAATACTCGGAGGCAAGCCCATCATCAAAGGCACCCGGATCAGTGTGGAGTTTTTGATTGAACTGGTCATTTCGGGGGCTTCCCTACAAGACATCTTAAAAAAATACCCTCACTTGAAGGAAGCTGCGGTGAAGGAGGCTTTTCAGTTCGCCAGTTATAACCTTCGGAATGATGTAGTGCTTGAAAGCGCTGCCCCTGCTGCATGAAAATAACTGACCTTCCCCTGCTCACCGACGAGAATATTGACCCCGATGTGACAAGTTACCTGCGCTCGCAGGGATTTGATGTTTTTGATGTTCTGGAAAACAACCTAATGGGTACTGACGACGAGCAATTGCTTGAACTTGCACATTCCCAAGGCAGGGCTGTGCTGACGCACGATAGCGATTTTGGCACATTGGTGATAGCTGCTGGTAAGTCTTTCACGGGAATCATCTACCTAAAGCCGGGCCATATTCGAACCAACTTCACCCTGCAAACTATTGCTGCTTTGATGAGCCAGGTAAAAGACGTTCACCCTCCATTCATCATTGTGGCACAGCACAGCCTAACTGACGTTCGCATTCGTTATAGGCAGCGGTGATAGACAAATCATTTTTTTTTCAATTCTCCACTTTCAATTTTCAATTCCCCTTTTTATCTTGCCACCGTTTTTAAGAGATAGCCTACACACACGACGTCCTGACAGACAGGGCCGCTTTTCTGAACTTACTACGGAGAAAACCACAAATAACAACGGCTTCGTGCTTTGCCGGATGGTGGCTTTGGGGCTACTGAATGAGGAGATGCGAAGAGGCTGGCTGTGGCAAGTTGCAAACAAGAACTGCTTACAATGACAATTGAGTTTATTTTATAAAAAGTCAAAAATCATCATGAAAAATCATTTTTTATGCTTAATTCTCATTGCATTATATTGCATTAATTCATCTTGTACTAAATCAAATTTCTGTAACTCTACGTCTCAAGAGGCTTTTGCAGCCTTTAAAAGAGCATCTGAAGGAAAAGATTTAGAAGCATTAAAAGCTCTCACTAGCGATATTTTTAACGAATATGCTGACTATGATTTATTATTTGCAGGCATTGATGAACCCTCCATAGTTTTTATTGAAGAAGATTCGGTTGGCGCCTATGGGATAAAAAAAATGGGAAGCGCCGATGGTTATTACTTTGATATAAAAGATAGGGGAGAGGTAAAGGGTGAAAAAGTAGTAATTTTTAAAAAGGAAGGAGATTGTTATAAAATTGCAAACATCACACATGTAGTTGAATCAAACAAGGAAAATGATACAGCCTTAATAACAAATATTGAAAAGGAAAATTCATTTGAACCTGAAACCTTTAGTAGTCAGAAATTTATGAAAAAAAATTTAAAAATCAAGAAATGTCTTCATTCTGAGAAGAAATGTAATTTCATACAGAAACACTACTTGATTGAAAATTATAATCATAATAACGATACTCTTGCTCTCGCAGTTGAAATATTGACAGATTCTATTTATGAATCAGTCCAATTTAGCGATGATTGTGTTAAGAATATTAGATGTGGTGTTTATCTGTACAAGTCTTCCAAAGACTTTGAGATTGATGGTTTTCGAAATTGGTTCACAATGGGTAGTAAAATCACTGGTGAAAAAGCCAAGATAAGATTCAACTAAATAGGATTATTTCTTATCATTTTCGATAGACCACTTTGCACAAAACACTTACCAGTTTTCGCAAGTGTTGAGTGAAGCATAACTTAAGTATCAGCACATCAAACCAACCTAAAAAATTCACCCCGCCCCCGGAAGGCCATTCCAAAGGCGGATATTATAAACCATAAAAACTATTCCTCACAATATCTCCTTCTGTGTTTGCTACACCCCTATCAACTGTTTGCTACCCCTATATCACTAATAGCTACCCTTATATCAACTGGTAGCTACACCCTTATCACTGATAGCTATGCCCCTATCAACTGTTTGCTACACTTATATCAACTGATAGCTACACCCCTATCATTAATAGCTACACCTATATCAACTGGTAGCTATGCCCCTATCAACCGTTTGCTACCCCTGTGTCAACTGATTATTTACCAATGGACTTAAAGGGTAATTTACCAACTCCGCACCTCGTGCGGGTACCGAATCTGGTACTCCCGTTTCACCATCGTCAGCATCATCGCCCGAAGCTGGTCAATGTTCTCCCGGTTGGCGGCGGAGATGAAGATGCCGTCGTGCTCAAACTGGTTGCGGAGGTTGGACAGCAGCTCCCGCTCGATTTCCTTTTTGATGCCGCTGTCGAGCAGGGCATCGAAGTTTTTGTCCCGGTAGATGTCAATCTTGTTGTAAACCATCAGCGTGGGCTTGTTGCGGGCATCGAGTTCGTCCAGCGTCTCGTTCACGGCAGCAATGTGCTCCTCGAAGCGGGAGTGCCCCACGTCCACCACGTGCAGCAGGATGTCGCTCTCCCGCACCTCGTCCAGCGTGGACTTGAAGCTCTCGACGAGGTGGTGCGGCAGCTTGCGGATGAAGCCGACCGTGTCGGAGAGCAGGAAGGGCACGTTTTCCAGCACGACCTTGCGCACCGTCGTGTCCAGCGTAGCGAAGAGCTTGTTTTCGGCAAAAACGTCCGACTTGCTCAGCACGTTCATCAAGGTGCTTTTGCCGACGTTGGTGTACCCCACGAGCGACACCCGAATCATCTCGCCACGGGTCTTGCGCTGTGTGGTGGCCTGCTTGTCAATCTTTTCGAGTTGCTTTTTCAGTACAGCGATTTTGTCCCGCACGATGCGTCGGTCCGTCTCGATTTCCTTTTCGCCGGGGCCCCGCATCCCGATGCCGCCTCGTTGGCGCTCCAAGTGCGTCCAGAGGCCCCGGAGGCGGGGCAGCAGGTATTGGAGTTGCGCCAGCTCAACTTGGGTTTTCGCTTGGGCGGTTTGCGCCCTTCGGGCAAAAATGTCGAGGATGAGCGAGCTGCGGTCCACGATTTTCACCTTCAGCTCCGTCTCCAGTGCCGACACCTGCTTGCCGCTGAGGTCGTCGTCGAAAATGACCATGTTCACCTCCTCGTGCGCATCAATGTACTTCTTGATTTCGTCGAGCTTGCCACTACCGATGAAGGTGCGGGGGTGCGGGTTGGGCAATCGCTGGATGTAGCGCCGGATGCACTTGGCTCCGGCAGTGAGCGCCAGGAACTCCAGTTCGTTCAGGTACTCCTGCACCTGCTCCTCGGTCTGCATCCCGTACACCACACCGACGAGCACAGCGTATTCGGTTTCTTCTTTAAGCCCCTTGGCTTGGTTCGTATTTAGGTTCCACTCTTTTTGCATTCAACTCTTAGTTATGAGTTGTGAGTTATGAGTTATGAGTTGGAGCGGAAACACTCATAACTCATAACTCATAACTCACAACTATTTCCCGACCCACTCCTGCGGATTGAGCCTTGTTTTGTCTTTCCAGATTTCAAAATGCACCTCCGAGGTGTTGGTCTTGCGGTCGGTGCTCACCTTGCCGAGGGCTTGCCGAATGGTCACCTTGTCGCCTTTTTTCACCGAAACCTCCTCCAAGTTGGAGTAAACGGTGTAGTAGCTGCCGTGCTGCAAGATGACCATGTAATCGAAGCCAGGAATGAACTGCGTGCCCACCACCGTGCCCTCAAAAACCGCCCGAACGGGCGCACCTTCGTCGGTTTGGATGTCAATGCCGTTGTTCACGATTTCGATGTTCGGAATCGAGGGGTGGGGCTGTCGCCCAAAATGCCCAGTGATGACGCCGTTCTTCACGGGCCAGGGCAATTTGCCACGGTTGCCCTGAAACTCGCTGGAAATGCTGGCCACCTCTGGCGTGGCCGTTGGCTTCACGACCTTGCCCGGTGTGGCCGCCGATGCAGCAGCGGCTGCCGAACGCTCTTCCCGGCGTATCCGTTCCATTTCCTCCCGAATAACTTTTTCGATGGCCTTGTTCAGCTTGCTGGCAGCGGCTTGTTTGCCTTCGAGGTCACGTGCAAGGCGAGCTTCGTCGCCTTTAAGCTCCTCCAAAAGTTGGTTTTTGGCCTGCATCTCCATGCCCAGCATTCTCGATTGACGCTGCTCTGTGGAGAGCAGCCGTTCCTTCTCCAGCTTGCGGTCTTCCAGCGCCTTTATTTTGTCGAGCAATGTCTGTTGCGTGTCCAAGATGAGCCGTGCCTGCCGCTGCCGGTAGCGGTCGTACTGCCGCAGGTACTGCCAGCGCCGAAAGGCATCGTTGAAGCTTTTTGCTGAGAGCAGAAACAGCCAGTTGCTGTGCGTGAGCTTCTGGCGGTAGGCATGTCGGGCGATTTTTACGTACTCCGTCTTCAGCCTTTCAATGTCATCGTTGAGGGCCATGACGACGGTGGCGGTTCGCTCGATGTTGTTGAGCAGGAAGCTCATTTCTTCTTGCAGGGTCTCGACAAGTTGCTGCCGCTTGCTGATTTGCTTTTGCAGCGTCACGTACCTGGACAGTGTGGCCGCCTTGTCCTGCTTGGTTTGTTGCAACAGGCTGGAGGTCTGCTCGATGTCACGCAGGAGCTTCTTGCGCTTTTCCTCCAGTTCTTTTCTGGATTGCTGCGCAAAACCTGCCACCGTGGTGAGCAGCAGTGCGAGCGTAAGTAGGAGTATTTTTCTTGAATGGGACACAGTGCTGAATGATGAATGGTAAAATGGTAAACGATGAATGGCGTCGCTTCATCAATTCACCCGCTCGTACCCCGATGGAACCTCAAACTTCATTTCCTGCGGCACGTTGACTTCGATTTTTGAAAACTCAACCGTCACGTTCATCTTGCCGAGGTCGGGGCTTTTCAAATTAAAGCTACGAACATACGAAAATTGCTGTTTGCCATCCACTTCACGGTAATCTGACGAAAAAACATCCATCGTCCGCTTGTTTCGGAAGTCGTCAATCAAGAAGCGGCGAAGCAGCATTTCGGGGCTTTCGAGCCAATAGGTAGCGTTTAGGTTCTCGGTTTTTTGTGCCAGCGTGTACCGGGTCGAGTCCACGCCCGCCTCGGTTTCTTTGGAGAAAAAAACGGGGTTGCCAAGCAGCATCGCCTGAAGCCCATGAAAGCCGACGGGCAGGCTGTACTCCTTCTGTGCGTACTCGAAGGGCTTAGCCAGGTACTGGTTGTTGATTCGGTCAATGACGAAGATACTATCCGGTGTCAGCATCACCCGTGCACCCTCGATGCTGAACTTTTTGAAATTCATCCAAATCACGCTGTCCTTCCGCAGGCGGATGTTGGCACTGAAAGTTTCGCCGCCGTACTCGTCGTCATAAGAGATTTTGGCCCTAGCCGCTAGCCACTCCGCACTCACCGAGTTTTCCAGCAGCTTTTTCATCAAAACTCGCTCGTTCTTTGGCTTCAAGGACTCGCCTTGGGCAAAGCGCATGTTCTTGCAAGATACCGCTGTCATCAGCACAAACAGCAGCATGAGTTGGGTCGTGTACTTCAAGGTCGGATGATTTTTTTACTTAAAACGCAAAGTTACGCTGTTTGGGTATGCTTCAAGAGGCCATGTGATTTTTATGTGAAAACTGCCCGGTTAGCAATGCACGGTTAGCAACTTGTTTTACCTTCGCCACGCCCTTTTGGTTCATTTTCATTGCCCTGACCTGTGTTGGCCGGCATTTACAAAACAAACACTTTATGCTGTTCGGCTTCGACCTTGGCCTTTCCACCGGCCTCATCATTCTGCTCGTCATTACCATTCTGACCGTTTGCATCTTCGAGTTTGTAAACGGCTTCCACGACACCGCCAATGCCGTGGCCACCGTCATCTACTCCGGCAGCTTGAAACCGACCGTTGCGGTCGTTTGGTCGGGCATCTGGAATTTCCTCGGCGTGATGGCCAGCAGCTACTTCTTTGGCATGGCCGTGGCGGTGAAAATCGCCAACCTGCTGCCCGTCGAGGCGCTCATGGGACAGGACTTGCACCACAGCATCGCCATGGTCATCTCCGTGCTGGTGGCTGCCATTATGTGGAACGTGGGAACTTGGTACTTCGGCATTCCGTGCTCCAGTTCGCACACACTTATCGGAGCCTTGCTTGGTGTCGGCATAGCCTTCAGCCTTATGCCAGAAAACGTTGAGAATGTTGGCGTCAACTGGAAGGAGGCCAGCAAGATTGGCCAGTCGCTGCTCATCTCGCCCGCCTTTGGGTTCAGCATGGCCGTGGTACTGATGTTCATGCTGCGGCAGGTCGTCAAGGATAAAAAGATATTCAAAGAGCCGGAGCCCGGCACTACGCCACCTTGGTGGATTCGGGTCATCCTCATCTTCACCTGCACCTTGGTGAGCTTTTTTCACGGCTCAAACGATGGCCAAAAGGGCATTGGCCTGCTGCTCATCGCCCTGATGACCTTCATGCCGCTCAAGTTTGCCCTTTCGCCAAATTTCCAGCCAGATACCGCCAACGTTTCATTGACCAAAATCTACGACGCCCTGCCAACCGACGTAGCCCTGCCGGAACTTAACAAGGCAAAGGAGAACATTGAAACGCTGAAAGCAGACATTGCAAAGCATGACCCCAACAATGTCAAGGAGCGCCTTTCGTTTCGCAAGCGCTTCACTATCCTGAAGAAAAACATGGAAGGCTTGTTGGCAGTGCCCTATGTCATCTCCAACGAAAAAGACCGCAAAATCATCGCCCACGAGATAAAGGACATGGGCGAATACACGTCTTATGTGCCTGCTTGGTGCATCATTGTCATCTCCATTTCGCTCGGCCTTGGCACCATGATCGGCTGGAAGCGCATCGTCGTCACCATTGGCGAGAAAATCGGAAAGCGGCACATGACCTACGCCGAAGGCGCCACCGCCGAGTTGATCGCGGCCAGTACCATTGGCCTTGCTTCGCAGTTTGGCCTGCCCGTGAGCACCACGCACGTGCTTTCGTCGGGCGTAGCTGGCGCAATGGTGGCTTCCAAGGGCGTGAAGAACCTGCAAGGCAGCACCATCAAGAGCATTGCCATCGCTTGGTTGCTCACATTGCCCGTCACGGTTGTGCTTTCAGGCTTGCTTTATTTCATTTTGCGCAAAATCATTTGATTGGGTTGTTTGTTGTGAGTGGGTAGTTGTTCACAAACATCGTGGCATTGCGATTGCACGGGTTCGTGAACAACAACGAAAAACAGTTTCAATCCAATCGAAATGACTGATTTTCAATCCAATAAATCAGAATACCCGCACCCGGTACTGCTATTCGATGGCGTTTGCAACCTATGCAACGAATCCGTGCAGTGGGTTATCCGCCACGACCCCCAGGCAATATTCCGATTTGCCTCGCTGCAATCCGAAGCAGGCCAGCAGCTCCTGCGACAGCACAATTTGCCTACCAACGAACTCAACACGGTGGTGCTGGTTGATGCGGGCCGGGCCTACACCCGCTCCGATGTGCCACTGCATATTTTCAAAAAAATCGGTGGGGCGTGGCCGCTGCTGTCTGTGCTGCGCATCGTTCCCAGTCCGCTCCGCAACGCCGTTTACGACTGGATTGCCCGCAACCGCTACCGCTGGTTTGGGAAAAAGGAAGCTTGCTGGCTACCCACGCCAGCGTTGAAGTCAAGGTTTTTGTGAAATACGGCAAGGGAAGTAAATTTTAAAGCTTTCACAACAGTGAACACATACGCCCCGGGAGGGGTTGGTTCGTTTTAGACGCAGTGCAAAACGGCGACTTGCCGCACCAGCCACCTAATTTGTTGAACCACAACCATTTCACCATGTTTTCAAAAAAAATCATCTTTTTGCTCGCCCTCAGCTTCACAGCAGCCATTTCTTGGAATTGCAAGCTGATGAAAAAAGCGGCAGACATCAACCTTTTTTCCATCGAAGACGACAAGGCGCTTGGCTTGCAGGTGAGCAAGCAGATTGCCAGCGACACTAAACAATTTCCCATTTTGCCAGAAAAGGGCAACGAGGAAGCCTACAAGTACGTCCGTGGACTGACCACTCAATTGTTGCGCTCAGGCAAGGTGGCCCATGCCAACGATTTTGCTTGGGAGGTGCAAATCATCAAGGACGACAAGACCCTGAACGCGTTCGCCGTACCGGGCGGCTACCTCTACGTGTACACCGGGCTTATCAAATACCTCGATTCGGAAGACCAACTGGCCGGGGTAATGGGCCACGAAATCGCCCACGCTGCCCAACGCCACTCCACGCAGCAAATGACCAAGCTCTACGGCCTAGATGCCCTGCGTCAAATCGTGTTGGGCAAAAAAGACCCCGGCATGTTGGAGCAGTTGGCACTGGGGCTTGCGTCGCTAAAGTTTAGCCGCAGCCACGAGTCGGAGGCAGACGAGCACTCGGTGCTGTATCTTTGCAACAGCAGCCTGAATGCCGCCGGGGCAGCTGGTTTTTTTGAAAAAATAAAGGGAAAAGGCGGCACACCGCCAGAGTTCCTCAGCACCCACCCCGACCCAGGCAACCGGGTGAAGGACATTAAGGCCAAGGCACAATCTTTGGGGTGCAGAGGCAGCAAAACCAACAAGGCAGCGTACGAAAAGATAAAGAAGCTGCTGTAATGACATATCGGCCATTGGTCATCAAAAATCATTGGCTACCACTGCAAATGCTCGGAAATTTAGCCATCGGCTGATTTAACGAAACGATGAAACCACTCAGCACCACTCCTCCTCCCATCAGAGGGCTTTTCACAGTGCCACGATCCGTGCTGAGCAATCGGCTGGCGCTGGGCTTGATATTGGGAGAATTTGTGGTAGGCACGGTTGGCTACATGTGGCTGGAGGGCTACACGTTTCGGGAGGCATTTTTCATGACCACCATCACCGTCGCTACGGTTGGTTATGGCACTGTAAAAGCGCTCAGCCCAATTGGCGAGTGGTTTTCGTCATTCTTGATTCTGCTGAATATCGGCATCTTTGCCTACGCCTTGGCCGTATTTTCCTACTATGTCATCAATGGCGAAATCTTTAGAAAAATGCACCTGAAATCCATCAAAAATAAGGTTGATTCCCTGCAAGGCCATGTCATCATCTGTGGCTACGGGCGCTACGGGCGGGAGGTTTCGCAAAACTTCCTGCACAACCGCACACCGTTCGTGGTGGTGGAGAGCAATGCTGCCATCATTGAGGAAATCCAGCGGAGCGGCGAGCAAGTCCTCTACATCGAAGACGACGCCACCCACGACGAGGCGTTGCTCCAAGCCGGCATCACCCGTGCCAAGGCGCTCATCACGGCCCTCCCCGACGACTCCGAAAATCTTTTTATCGTGCTGACAGCCCGGCAACTGAACCCCAACCTGAACATCATCAGTCGAGCTGCGGAGGCCAAATCGCAGCGAAAACTGCGGCTCGGGGGTGCCAACCACGTCATCATGCCGGAGCAAATTGGCGGCTTCTACATGGCTACTTTGGTGAGCAAGCCAGGGGCTACGGAGTTTTTCTCGTACATCACCCGTGAGTCGGAATCGGACATCGAATTCGAGGAAATCCACTTCCGCAACCTGCCTTCCTCGTGCCGTGGCAAATCCATCAGCGACCTGCACATTCGCCGGGAGACGGGGGCCAATATCATCGGCTTCAAGCACTCCGACGGCAGCTACATTGTAAACCCTGGCCCGGAAACCGTGCTGACCGAACATTCGAGCTTCATCCTTTTGGGCACTCGGGAACAGTTGGAGGCACTGAATCGCTACCTTGAAAGTTTGACCTAATTTTCTTCATCATGCACAAACCAGCCAAAGACAAGCATTTCATCAAACAGCCCTGGTACGAGGGCGGCATCAAGGCATTGAAGCTGTTCATCGCCCAAAACATGCGCTACCCAGAGGGGGCGCTTGCGCAAAAAGTGGAGGGCACCGTGACCGTCCGCTACGACATTGACCACAGGGGCGAGGTGATGGATGCCAAAATCCTCGGCCATACGCTTGGCCACGGCTGCGACGAGGAGGCCATTCGGCTGGTAAAATCACTGAAATTTAAGGTGGAACGCCCCCGTGGGTTGCGGGTAATTTACCACAAGACCATACAGATACACTTCAAACTGCCCCAAACTCCGCCGCAGCCAGCAGCGATTCAAGTAAATTACAACTACGTCGAAAGCAAGAAAAAAGAAAAGCCTGAACCCAACAGTGAGGGCAGCGGCTATTCCATTACCATCAACTGGGGGTAAAAGCTCTGTTTGGTTTTGACATAAACGAAAGCGGCTGACCCACATCGGGCCAGCCGCTTTTTCTATGTCCAATGGAACTGAATTAGTTCTTGTCCCAGAACAACCTTGAGCGAACACCGTCGCCTCCCATAGCAGCAGCAGCGCTGGTGTAGTTGTCAGCGTTCAGCGTCTGCTCTTGTGCAGGGTAGGTGAAGCGGAGCGGAATGCTCTCGTAGGTGAATTCCGGATCTGGAATCACGTTCAGCACTGGGTAATCCAGGCGGCGCCACTCCGTCCAACCTTCAAAGCCACGGTTGTAGAGTGCCAACCACTTCTGCGTACCGATTTTCTCCCTCCAGTCGCCAGCAGCAGTTGCATAATCAACTTCGGCCTTGGCCAAGTAAGCATCCGTTTCGGAGCTTGGCACCTGCCAGTAGTCAGCAGAAGCACGGATGCCAGCGGCATAGTAGGCACCTGCATCGCCACTGATGTAGCCACGCTCAACGGCCTCAGCCAGCAAGAAGTTGCCTTCAGCAGCGTCGAACAGAATGGCCTCAAAGTCGGGCGCAACGATGCGGTCAGCAGGCTTGGAGTACTCAGCGTAGTTGTTGCTGATGCCATAGATGCCGCCAGAGTAGCCACCGTTGGCGTCTGTGGTGAAATAGTAGGCGACACGCGGGTCGCCGAGTGCGTTCATCTTGTCAACGATGGTGTTGGCGCCAACGAAGTCCTTCCTGTTGCTCTGCACAAGATCCACCCAAATCTGGTTGGTGTTTGGCGGTGCAGAAAGGTAGTGGAAATAGGCATTGTCGGCATTGTCAGTGATGATGTCACCAGCCACCTTGCTAATGATGCTGCTTGCTGTGCCATTGTCGTGGTCAGCAATAATCATCGCCAAACGAGCCTGCATGGATTTTCCGAATTTTTTCCAGCCAGCCATATCGCCGCCGTAGAAAACGTCGCTGCTTCCGAAGCCTTCAGCGCTATCGTCAATGTCAGAGACAGCTACATCGAGGCGATTTAACAGGTCAGCATAAATGGTTTCGGCATCGTCGTACTTTGGATACACTTGGTTGAAGTCCAAAGCCTCGGTGTAAGGGATGTTGCCGAAAAGGTTGACCAAGGTCGAGTAGGCATAAACATTCAGAATCTCGATGCAAGCATTCTGGTTTTTCTTTACCTCAGCTGGATAAAATGCATCGTTCTGGCCTGGAACCAAAGCCTGGGCTTCCTTCAGGTTTTTCAACACGTTGACATACATCGTGTTCCAGAAGTTCTGCGGAATGTTACGAGTAGCGAGGTCGTACTGTGCCTCGTCGAAGTAGGTGGTTTCGGTCCAGTACTGTGAGTAAAGGCGAAACACGTTCCTGTTCACGTTGGAATTGGTCATCAGGTCAACCAATTCTTTGTTGGCTGTGGTAAACAAAGCACCTGGCGCCACGGCCGAAGGCTTTTTCTTGTCCACGTTCAAGTCGCCGAAATCCTTGTCGCAGGAAGTCAGGACAACCGACGCTGCTATGAGCAAAAACAATATTTTTTTCATAAGTCAAAGTTTATTGATAACTGGCTCTATCAAGTGGTTTCAGTATATTTACTGTTGGCCAACTTCAAGAGCAGGTCATTTAGAATTTAACGTTAAGGTTTACACCAAATACGCGAGTCGTTGGGTAGCTACCAACTTGATAGCCTTGTACGTTGCCAGAGCTCAAGCCATCTTCTGGGTCAGCATAAGGCAGGTTTTTGTGGATAATCCAAAGGTTACGGCCATACAAACCGATGGTAGCGCCCTTGATGACGTCTGAACCACCGAACAAGCCTTTGGGCAGGTCGAAGTTCAAGGTTACCTCCCGCAGCTTCACGAAGCTGGCATCGTAAACGAAACCTGCTGCTGGGTTGCGGCGGTAGCCAAAGATACCGAATTGAGAAGCATCTACCCTAACGTCATTTGGCGTTCCGTCTTCCTTCACACCTTCTACGACAACGCCACCACCTTGATCGAGTGGGAGGCGTAGGTCATTGCCGAGGTCGTTTTTGCCTGCTGTTTCAGCTGCCAAACCAGTTGCCAAGCCGTAGTACTGGTCAAGTGACCAAACATCGCCGCCTTTGCGAACGTCAATCAAGAAGCTGAAGGATACGCCTTTGTAGGAGAATGAATTGTTCACACCACCCGTCCAATCTGGGTTGACGTTACCGATGATTTCGGCAGACGTTGCGGAACGGAGGTAGAAGCCATTTGCACCAACCACTTTCTCGCCATTCTCATTGTAAATAAAGTCTTGGCCACGGATGGTGCCATAAGGCTCGTTCAGTGCGGCATTGATGGTAACGCCACCTTGGTGAGAAGAAAGCTGGAGGTTTTGGATGCCACCGAGGTCAAGTACCTTGTTGCGGTTGCGTGCCCAGTTGACGTCCATGCGCCATTTGAAATCTGGGGTGTTGATTGGGCGGAGGAACATCTGTACTTCCACACCTTTGTTTTCGACATCGCCAGCATTGATGTACTTGGCACTGTAACCAGTTGCCCTTGACACGGCAGCAGGAAGGATTTGGTCTACCGTGTTCATCTTGTAGTAGGTAACGTCGAAGCCCAACATGTCCTTTAGGAAACGGAGCTCCACGCCAGCCTCATAACTCTTGGTACGCTCAGGCTTGAGGTCTGGGTTGTTCTTTGTGGAAACCACCGTTGAAGGATTGGAAACAGATGCGGTAGGAGCATCACCAAAAGCTGTACCCAAGTTGTAAACATCGTTCACACTGCCCCAAGGAGCCGTGTTGCCCACCTCTGCGTAGTTCAAGCGCAGCTTGCCGAAGGTGAAAGCATCAGATTGTCCAACAAAATTGGAGAAAATAATACCCAACGATGCAGATGGGTAATAGTAAATATTGTTGTCTGCTGGCAGCGTAGAGGCTTGGTCACGACGGAAAGCCACGTCGAGGATACCCCAGTCGCTGTAAACAAAGCCAGCTTGGCCAAACACGCCGTCCACTTCGAGGTCTTCCTGTGCCTCAACTGGAGCTTCGATAGCGTTCTTGGAGTTGGTCAAAGAGTAAAGGCCTGGCAATGACAATCCACCGTTGGTTTTTGCACGGATGGATGAAATGGCAGACTTGCGGATATTGGTACCCAACAGTGCATTGAACTTAAGGTTATCTGTCAATTGCATCTGCTTGAACTGGCCCATGAGGTCGTAGTTCACCTCTTGGAAGTTGCGGTTGAAGCGCTGGTACTCAGAAACGTCCACGCTACCCACTGCAATGCGCTCCTCCTGTACTTCAGAGTATTGGTCGAGGGACACACGGCCTGTCAGGTCAAGCCAACTGGTGAGGTTGTAAGTGAAGCCCATGTAGCCGAAGTAACGGTTACGCTTGTCGTTCTGGTAGTTTTCGTGGCGAACCCAGTACGGGTTGTCCCAGTAGATGGGAGCAAGGTCGGTGGGGTCAGCCCAGTTCCAGGTTGTGTTCTGCCTGGTCCTTTCATAGGCAGCCTTCTGGTCTTGTACGTCTACGTTCATCTGCCACCACTGACGGAAGCTCGTCATCTGGTTCTTGGAGTCGTAGCCAGTACCATAGCGGCCGAGGCCCTCCGTAGCAGTAAAGTTGACAGAAGAAAACACGTGGAGCTTCTTGGTCAGGTTGTAAGCTGCGCCGAAGTTCACCATGTTCTTGTCAATTTGGCTGTTTGGCAAAATGCCTTTGTCGGTGGTGCGGGTATAGCCGAGCTTGAAATAGCCATTGTCGTTTGAACCATCAACCAAGATGCTGTTGCTGGTACCAATAGCTGTTTCGAAGAAAGATTCGGGGCCGTTTTTGGCAGCTACCCAAGGTGTAGCCTTGCCATAGTTCGGCGAAGATGGGTCGAAGGCGTCCCACTGGTAAACCTGAAGGTTTGGGTCGAAGGCAGCACCCCAAGATGCGTCTTCACTGACCGTAGCCACGAGGTCATCGGTGCCGTCACCATTGATGTCACGATAGAGGAAGAACCCAGTTGGGTCTTCGTAGTAGGGGCCGTAGCCACCACCGTACTTCTGCTGGAAATCAACAAAAGTGCTTTCGTCGTACTTGCCCATGTTCAAACCTGTATTGACAGTTACGCCGATGCCTTTGCTTTTGCGGCCTTTCTTGGTAGTAATCATCACCACACCGTTGGAGGCACGTGAGCCATAAAGCGCCGAAGCAGCAGCACCTTTCAATACAGTTACCGACTCGATGTCGTCGGCATTGATGTCGTTGGCAGCGTTGCCGTAGTCGTAGCCTAGGCGACCGTTGCGCTGATTGGTCGAGTTATTGTTTGAGTTGTCAACGGGCACACCGTCGATAACGAACAGCGCCTGGTTGTCGCCCGTGAGCGACTTGGCACCCCGCAGTACCACGTTGGTAGAGCCGCCGAGACTGTTGTTGCGCTTCACGTTCAAACCAGCAACCCGACCGCTGAGTGCGTTCACCACGTTGGCGTCGCGGGTGTTGGTCATTTCGTCACCCTCCACTTTTTGGGCGGAGTAGGCCAGCTCGTTCTTGTAGCGCGCTACGCCCAAGGCGGTCACCACTACTTCTTCGAGCACTTGGCCGGACTTCATAGTGACGTCCACGACGTTGGAAGTGCCAACGGCGACTTCTTCCGAAGTAAAACCTGTAAAGCTGAAAACTAGAACGGCTCCTTCGTTGGGTACTCGGATGGAGTATTTGCCGTCAATGTCGGTGATGGTACCCGCTGAGGTACCTTTTACGAGCACTGTTGCTCCGATTAGGGCAGAGCCATCGTCGCCAGAAACAGTTCCCATGATGGTGCGTTGGGCCAGCATAGCGGATACGCCGAACACCATTAGCACGAGGGCTAGTGAAAGTTTTTTCATACTTAGCAATTTTATTTAAGAGTAAAAAATAATAACCAAATCCTGCTAACAAAAAATGTGTTGGAAAAGCAACCTGCTAGAATTTTAGAATGGGACTATTCTCGACTACCACAACGAACGTGTGGCCTAAAGTGCGGCCTGACGTAATTTTTTTTTGGCCGCCTAACGCAATTGCCGAAGATACATTTGAATGGTATTCCCTAAGCCGTAGTAAAGGGAATCGGAGATAAGGGCGTGGCCAATGGACACTTCCAAAAGACCGGGGACGTTTTCCTTGTAAAAACGCAGGTTTTCTAGGTTCAAATCATGTCCAGCGTTGATGCCGATACCGATTTGGTTTGCAAGTATAGCACATTGGTGGTGAGGTGCAACTGCTTCCGCTTTATTTTTGTTAAAATCGTGTGCAAAGTCGCCTGTGTAGAATTCCACGCGATCGGCTCCAACGGCTTTTGCACCCTCCACGAAGCGCTCCACAGGGTCAACGAACAGCGACACCCTGATGCCAGCACCCTTCAGTTCCGCCACCACTTCCTTCAAGAAAGCAGCATCTTTTATGGTGTCCCAACCGTGGTCGGAGGTGAGCTGGCCGGGGCTATCGGGCACCAAAGTGGCTTGGTGCGGCTTATTCTCAAGCACGAGGGCCATGAAGTCAAAAGTAGGGTTGCCTTCGATGTTGAACTCCGTTTTCACCACTGCTTTCAACTGTGGAATATCGTCGTAGCGGATGTGCCGCTGGTCGGGCCGTGGGTGTACAGTGATACCCTGCGCCCCAAATTCCTCGCAATCCTTGGCCACCTGCACGAGGTCGGGGAGGTTGCCGCCCCGGGAGTTGCGAATCAGGGCGACCTTGTTGATGTTGACGCTTAGCTTGGTCATATTTATTTGGTTGTTGGCTATTGCTTGGTGTAGAAGCAGCCCCACTGCAAACTGCCGACTGCAAACTGCCGACTGCGTTCTATCTTTGTCGCAAAAATAGAAAAACTGTTGCCAATGAGCGAACTCCACATGGAGTCTGAATCCGAGGCCACCTATTTTGCGCCGAAGCCGGCCATGGTTCTGCTGACCATGCTGCTGCTGGCGGCATTGTGCGCCATCATGGGGAGTGGCCTGCTGTCGCTGGCGGCACACCTGCGGGGCGTTGGGCTGCACGAGGCGCTCAACATTGACGAACACAGCAGCGTTGGCAACCGCTATTTTGTACGGGGTGCGTTGTTCCTCAACCACACGGCCAGCTTCCTGCTGCCCGCTTTGCTCACGCTTTGGCTTTTTTACAAAAAAAAGGCATTAAAGGCCGCCTCACTGAACGTGCTGCCGGATTTCACCACGATGATGCTGGGGCTGTTGTTCGTCATGTCGGCATTCCCGCTGGCGCAGGTAGCCTTCATGGCCAACAAATGGCTGGTGGAGCAGTTCCCGGTGTTGGAGTCGCTGGTGCGTACCGAAAAGCTTACCATCAAGCTGATGGAGGGCCTACTGGTGATGGAGTCGCCATGGGAAATGGTAGCCAGCCTCGTGGTCATGGCCATCGTGCCAGCACTCGGCGAGGAGCTGGTGTTCAGGGGCATCGGCCAACAGAAGCTCATCGAAATCACGGGCAAACCCGCACTTGGCATTGCGCTGACAGCGCTGATTTTCAGCATCACACATTTTGAGATTCAGCGTTTCTTCGCCATCCTGCTGCTCGGCGGCGTGCTCGGCTTACTTTTTTATTGGACAAAAAACCTGTGGGTGCCCATTGCGGCGCATTTCCTGAACAATGGCGCACAAGTCGTCATCGCTTGGGCCAACCAAGACAAGGTCAGTGAGCTAAAGGACAATGCTGGCGAAGACCTGCCGCTGGCCGTCATTTTGACCTCAGTTGCCGTTTTTGCAGCCTCCGGTTTTTTCCTCTGGAAAGAAAAACGGGATTAGTAATTAGTGATTGGTGATTAGTAATCACCTGAACTATATAAATGATAAGTAATCAAAAATGGGATAACTAACCCCAGCCCTCCCAATCACTAATCACCAATCACTAGTCACCAAAACAAATGAACCTCTCACCTACCCTTATCCTCGGCATCATCATCGCCTATTTTGCGATGCTCATCGGCATATCGTGGTATACCAGCCGCCATGCCGACACCTCCGATTTCTTCAATGCCGGCAGGAAATCCCGTTGGTGGGTCATCGCCATCGGCATGATAGGTACGTCCATTTCGGGTGTCACGTTCATCAGTGTGCCAGGCTACGTGAACTCCTCTGCGATGAGCTACATGCAGACGGTGCTGGGCTATATGGTGGGCTATACGGTGATAGCGATGGTGCTGCTGCCGATGTACTACAAGCTCCACTTGGTGTCCATCTATGGTTACCTAGAGCAGCGCTTCGGGACGGTAGCTTACAAGACCGGGTCGGCATTTTTCTTGCTCAGCCGTACCATTGGCTCATCGCTGCGGTTGTTTTTGATGGCAAAAGTGCTCCATGCCTTCGTCATCGGCCCCATTTTCGATATTCCGTTCTTTGTGACGGTGCTGGTGACCATCCTGCTCATTTTCACCTATACTTACAAAGGCGGCGTGAAGACCATCATCTGGACGGATACCTTGCAGACCTTGTTCCTCATCAGCTCACTGGTGCTCACCATTGTGCTCGTCGGGCAGCACATGAATCTGGGCTTGGGCGAACTTGTGCGCACGGTGACCAGCGATG